>NZ_AJQF01000102.1:0-11447 GCF_000261705.1 Bradyrhizobium genomosp. III
CTCGAGCGTCTTTTGTGCCACGGCAAGGAGAGAGGACGCTCGATATAATATGACTAATGCGCAGCTCCATTGGACTGAGCTGAACGTTACCCGACGCGCCTGAATTCACCATGACAAATCAAATCGCCGTCTGACGCGTGCGACCGTAGACTCCCGGATTTCCAAATTCGGACATGGGTGTTCAACTGGAAGAACACGTTGCTCATGCCACACACCAATGTGGTTGCCTCTCTTGGTTATAGTCGGGGTTTTAAAAATGAGTCCACTTCAGCAGCGCATCGCAACCCTGACCAACGTGACAACTCATCTCATCACCGAGTTGTCGGAGTTGGAGGGACTGCACGAGCGCCTCAAGAAGGCAGAGCTGTCGGCGCGGCGGTTGAAACGCTCCGTTCGCGCATCTCTTTCCCATTCATCAACTCGTCGTCGCTGCTCTGTTGCCCCTCGTCTCGGTTCGAGGCGGCATCGTCGGCCAGCCTAAAGCATGATCCGGAAAAGTGCGCAGCGGTTTTCCGAAAAGATCATGCTTTAAGCGCGATGACGATTCATCCTGATCGCATCGCGCTTTAGACCTCGGCCGGAGGACGTACGCCGGCGGCGCGCAACGCCTTCGATGCCGCGCGTCGCGAGCCGGCGCGACACGCGGAGTTGACGGCTCGCAGCGCGCGCTGGGCTACATCACCACGACCTTGGTGCCGACATTGACGCGGCCGTAGAGGTCGATGACGTCTTCGTTGCGCATGCGGATGCAGCCGGAGGAGACGTTGGTGCCGATGGTCCAGGGCTCGTTGGAGCCGTGGATGCGGTACAGCGTCGAGCCCAGATACATCGCGCGGGCGCCGAGCGGGTTCTCCGGACCGCCTTCCATGTGCCGGGGCAAATCGGGACGGCGCGCGATCATTTCGGCCGGCGGCGTCCAGTCCGGCCATTCGCGCTTGGCTGTGATCGCCTTCACGCCGGACCAGGTGAAGCCGGGACGCCCGACGCCAATGCCGTAGCGCATCGCCCTGCCGTTGCCCTCGACGAGATAGAGGAATTTGTTCGGGGTATCGACCACGATGGTGCCGGGACTTTCCTTGCCGCTATAGTCAACAGATTGCTTCTCGAACCTTGGATCGAACTGACGCTGCCGCGGGTCGGCCGTCTCCTGCTGAACCGCGCCTTGCTGATATCCACCCTGCATCTGCGGCTCGCCCATCGGCGGCAGGCGGCGCTGGTCGTAATAGCCGGGCTGCTGTTGATAGACCGGCTGCTGCGGCGCGTAGGCCGGACCGCGGCCGGGACCGTCGCCGAACAGGAACTCGATGAAGCCGCCGCCCATGTTCGCATTGGAGGCGACGCGCACCGGCGCCGGCGGCACCTGCGGCTGGTAGAGCACCGCGGGCGGATCGTTCGGCACCGAATTGTCGAAGGCGCTGGCACTGTTTGCGCCGGCAATGAAGGTGCAAGCGCTGCCGAGCAGCGCGACAGACATTTTCTTGAACATCGACGTACTCTGTACTGTTTCGTCTAGATCACATGCGCCGTGGAGAGCTGATGGCTGGTCCGCGCCCCCGACGTGGTCAATAAAAAGCAAAAGCCGTTTTGTTTGGTAAACAGAAGCGGCGTTTGGATTCACCACGTCGTCAGCAGCGGGGCAATTTGGCGATCAGCGTTTATTTTCGATGAACGCCGCGCGCCCATGGTTAATCGCTTCTTTGCGCGCCGTCGCGCGCAGCCGCACAACAGTTCCTGCCGTGAACTTCGTGTTAAATCGCTTCTGCCTACAAAGACGCGTGAGTGAGGTGGGGGGAGTATCCAGATGGCTGTTCACCGCAAACGTTTTCGCGTCGAGGATATCGCTGGTGGCGAGATGCCGATTTTGGACGTAACTGAAGAGGCAATCCCGATGCATAGCGAGATCATGGCCGAGCTACGTGCGATCCGTGCACAGATGGCGAAAGGCACCGCGCCCTTGCCCTTGTCCGGCAGCGCAGCCATGGCGGCGATCGACGCCTCCACCGCCCACGAGCTCTCCGAGGCTCGGACCATGCTCGAGACCTATCGGGCCCAGATCGAGCAGTGCGAAAAGCTGAAGGTCGAGCTCGACCTCATCCATGACGCCATCGACCGCACCAAGCGCGAAATCGCGACACTGCACGGCAAGAGCTTTGACGGCGGCGAAATGGCCAAGGTCAATGGCGAGCTCGGCGCGGTGGTCGGCGGCACCGAGCAGGCGACCCAGCAGATCCTCGAGGCCGCGGAGTCGATCGACCAGGCCGCCAGCGCAATGTCCAAGGTGGACTCGATCGACCAGCAGAAGCGGCTCGCCGACGACATCCAGGAACGCGTCATCTCGATCTTCGAGGCCTGCAACTTCCAGGACCTGACCGGCCAGCGCATCAGCAAGGTGATGGGCACGATGAAGTTCATCGAACAGCACATCAATGCGATGATGGAGATCTGGGGCGGCGTCGACGCGATCAAGTCCCACGTCGTGCCGCAGGTCGACAATCGCAGCGAGGACGACAAGCTTCTCAACGGCCCCAAGCTCGCCGGCGACGTCGGCCACGCCTCGCAGGACGACATCGACGCGCTGTTCGACTGAGCGGACGCGGCATAGCGAAAAACAAAACGCCGGCGAGAGCCGGCGTTTTTGATTTTGGCCCAGCCCGTCATTCCGGGGCGGCTCGACAGAGCCGGACCCGGAATCCGGAGATTTAAGGCAGGAAGCTCACCACATCGAGATTCTCAGGTGCGCGAGTGCGCACCATAGTTCGCGCTTCGCGCGCCCCGGAATGACGGAAGACGAACATCACGCCCGCGGCGCGCAGCGGACGTAGACCATGTTGCCGTAGCGGGTGGCGGCGTCCTTGTCGATGAAGCGGGTGATCAGGACGCGGCCGTCGAAGGAGATGATTTCGCGGTCCTGCTCGCCGGGAGTCGGACCCGCCGGTCCGATGTAGTTCTTGCCGCTCGGCGAGCCCTTCAGCCGCAGCTCCTGGGGCGTTGCCTGGTCGGCCAGATGCATGATCACGCCGCCGGAGGAGCCGGCGGTGATCACATAAGGGTTCTTGCACTGGGCCCGGGCGGCGGCCTCGGTGCGGGCGCGGTCGGCCGGGTTCTGGAACGAGGCGAGGCCCCAGCGGCCGACGATCTCGTCGCCGCGAATGGTCGCAGGCATTTCGGGCGCGACGCCCGGCTCGGCTTCGGGCGGCGGCGAGGACGACGAGAAGGACGGCAGGCTCATGCCGCCGCCGCAGGCGCCCAGCAGCAGCGCCAGACAAGAGGCGGCGGCCAGATTGGCAACCGTGCGCGCGTGAGCTGAACTGATCATGGCATTCCCCCGAACAAGACCATGGCCGCACCCCTCCTGCAGCCAAGCGCAAAACCGCTGCCGGAGCAATGACGTCCTTTAATACGTCGGCGCCCCGAACAAGTTTCCAGTGCCACCATCCTATATCCGCCTCACCAATCGCTTAACCACCTTTGCTTGACAGGATCGCGGCCAAGCCATATTTCCGGGCCCACTATTAGCACTCGGAAAGCCCGATTGCTAAGCACGCCGTTCGATCCTCGGGATAGGGGGATGGACGGAAGCGCCGCCCCACCCACTTCCACTACTTCCGAAGCGAGCCTCCAAAGGGAAACGTCATGGCTAAATCCAAATTTCGTCCGCTGCATGACCGTGTCGTGGTCAAACGTATCGACGCCGAGGAAAAGACCAAGGGCGGCATCATCATTCCGGACAGCGCCAAGGAAAAGCCCTCCCAGGGCGAGGTCGTCGCCGTCGGCCCCGGCGGCCGTGACGAGACCGGCAAGCTGACCCCGATCGACCTCAAGGTCGGCGACCGCGTGCTGTTCGGCAAATGGTCGGGCACCGAGGTCAAGATCGACAACGAAGAGCTCCTGATCATGAAGGAGTCGGACATTATGGGCGTACTGGCCTAAGGCCATCCGCCTGAACAGCCGCTGAATGTCATGCCCGGATCCAGGCGGTCCGGGCATCCATCATTCCGCCGGGTTCGGTCCACGAATCCCGGAATTGATGCGACGGGCGAGCGGCAGACACATCACCAAACACGAGGGATTGCTAAAATGGCTGCCAAAGACGTCAAGTTTTCCGGAGACGCGCGCGATCGCATGTTGCGCGGCGTCGACGTTCTCGCCAACGCCGTCAAGGTGACGCTCGGCCCGAAGGGCCGCAACGTCGTCATCGAGAAGAGCTTCGGCGCACCCCGCATCACCAAGGACGGCGTCACCGTCGCCAAGTAGATCGAGCTCGAGGACAAGTTCGAGAACATGGGCGCCCAGATGGTGCGTGAGGTCGCCTCCAAGACCAACGACCTCGCCGGCGACGGCACCACCACCGCCACCGTGCTGGCCCAGGCCATCGTGCGCGAAGGCGCCAAGGCGGTTGCCGCCGGCATGAACCCCATGGACCTCAAGCGCGGCATCGACATCGCGGTCGCTTCCGTCATCAAGGACATCGAGAAGCGGGCCAAGCCCGTCGCCGCCTCCTCCGAGGTCGCCCAGGTCGGCACCATCTCGGCCAACGGCGATGCCGCCATCGGCAAGATGATCGCCCAGGCGATGCAGAAGGTCGGCAACGAAGGCGTCATCACCGTCGAAGAGAACAAGTCGCTCGACACCGAAGTCGACATCGTCGAGGGCATGAAGTTCGACCGCGGCTATCTCAGCCCCTACTTCGTCACCAACCCCGAGAAGATGACCGCCGAGCTCGAGGATGCCTACATCCTCCTGCACGAGAAGAAGCTTTCGGGCCTCCAGGCCATGCTTCCGGTGCTGGAAGCCGTGGTGCAGTCGGGCAAGCCGCTCGTCATCATCGCCGAAGACGTCGAGGGCGAGGCGCTGGCCACCCTGGTCGTCAACCGCCTCCGCGGCGGCCTCAAGGTCGCCGCCGTCAAGGCGCCGGGCTTCGGCGATCGCCGCAAGGCCATGCTCGAGGACCTCGCCATCCTCACCGGTGGCCAGCTCATTTCCGAAGACCTCGGCATGAAGCTCGAGAACGTCACTGTGAAGATGCTCGGCCGCGCCGGCAAGGTCGTGATCGACAAGGAGAACACCACGATCGTCAAGGGTGCCGGCAAGAAGCCGGACATCGAGGCCCGTGTCGGCCAGATCAAGGCGCAGATCGAGGAGACCACCTCGGACTACGCCCGTGAGAAGCTCCAGGAGCGTCTCGCCAAGCTGGCCGGCGGCGTCGCGGTGATCCGCGTCGGCGGCGCCACCGAGATCGAGGTCAAGGAGAAGAAGGACCGCGTCGAGGACGCTCTCAACGCCACCCGCGCCGCGGTGCAGGAAGGCATCGTCCCCGGCGGCGGCGTCACGCTGCTGCGCGCCAAGAAGGCGGTCGGCCGTCTCACCAACGCCAATGCCGACGTCCAGGCCGGCATCAACATCGTGCTGAAGGCGCTCGAGGCTCCGATCCGCCAGATCTCGGAAAACGCCGGCGTGGAAGGCTCGATCGTGGTCGGCAAGATCCTGGAGAACAAGTCCGAGACCTTCGGCTTCGACGCCCAGACCGAGGACTATGTCGACATGATCGAGAAGGGCATCATCGATCCCGCCAAGGTGGTGCGCACCGCGCTCCAGGACGCCTCCTCCGTGGCCGGCCTGCTGGTCACCACCGAGGCCATGGTCGCCGAAACGCCGAAGAAGGAAGCCTCGCCCGCGATGCCCGGCGGCGGCGGCATGGGCGGCTTCTAAGCCTCCGTTCCGTTACAATGTTGCGAAGGCCGCCTCCGGGCGGCCTTCTTTTTTGCCGACCCTGCCCCTCCGCTTTCCGATTCAACCGACGGCCAAAACCCACTACGGTGACGCGCCGATTCGAATTGTTTGGGCATGATCCTCTCGGAAAACCGCTTCACACTTTCCGGATCATGCCCGTTGCGCGAGGATTTCATCGATGCGTGCGCTTCTGGTTTGTTCGACAGCCCTTTTGGCTCTGCTTGCAGCTTCTCCGCATTCCGCATCCGCCCAGATGAAGCTGTCGCCGAAGGCCACGACGCCCGGTGGCCCCGAGACACGCTATTTCACCTCGATCGACGGGCTGATGGACGGCAATGCCGACGTGATCCTGAAGGAGACGCGCCAGGGCAGGACGGTGACGGCGGCCGTGCTCGACGTCTGCTATCCCGTCGCAAAGAATTCCGACCGCAAGGACCGCTTCGTCGTCAATCTCCAGGTCGCGGGCCAGACCCTGACCGGCACCGCGCAGAGCATCAGCGAGAAGGCGCCCGTCAGCGTCAAGCTGCTGCGCAAGCAGAGCGGCGACACCTTCGAATTCCGCGGCCAGATCAGCATTGGCCAGGTCGTGACCGAGGTGACCTCGCCCGACAATTCCGATCTCAGCGAGAAGGAATTTCAGGACAACCAGACCTCCGACGACGGCATCACGCCGCAGCCGAAGGATTTCACCGACGTCTCGCCGGAGGCGATCGCGGTCAAGGTCAAGCTCGACGCTGCAACCGACTTCCTGAAGAGCCTGAAGGGCCAGGCGGTCGAGGTGACGCTGGCGAGCCTCACGGTCGGCTGCGATGCGCTGCGCGCAGGCGAGCAGACCATCAACATGTCGGTCGATCCCGAGCGCGCCGGCGCGCTGCTGGCGAAATTCAAGGCGACGCCGGGCGTCACCGCCGCGGGCTGGACCGCGGGCATGACCGAGATGGACCGCACCATCCGCTTCGCCGCAGCCGACTGGCGCGAGGGCGACAAGATCAGCAAGGACAAGCTCGCGGCCGCCGTCTCGAACGTTTTGAGCCGGACGCTCGCGGCAAAGCCGGTCTCGCAAAGCTTCAACCCCGCCACGGGCAAGCTCAAGCTGGTCTTCAAGCGGCCGAACCCGGATTTCCCCGCGCTCGATCTCACCGACACGATCGAGGTCGCAGGGCTCGTCTCGCCCGACAAGCCGGGCGCGACCGACAAGCTCATGCTGTGGATCGGCAGCCCCGCGACGACGACCGCCGACGAGAGCAGCGGCGCCAAGCTCAATCTCTCCGACGACACGTCGGTCGACGAGGAAGGCGAGCAGCCCGACGACAACGGTTCGGTCGAGGCGCTTGCCAAGGAGCTCAAGGGCCAGCGCTGGGATGCCGATAAGTCGGTGTGGAAGTAGGCGCGCTGAACTATCGTGCCCCGGACGACACAAGCGCGTTTACGCGCGTCTTCGACGCGCTATGGCGCGAAGCGCTACGAGCCGGGGCCCAGAGGCCACACACGAATTTGCCGATAGAAAATCTGGGTCCCGGCTCTGCGGCGCATCGCTTGCGCGACGCGCCTTGTCCGGGACACGAGAGCGGAGCTAATTCCCCGTCGTCCTGAAGCGCAGCGGCTTGGGGCCGATCAGCGTCAGCACGTCGCCCTGACGCTTCCAGGTCTCGACGCTGCTCAGTGCTGCGACCAGATCGTCGTCGGCCTGCGCCCTTGCCGGCGGGCAGGAGCGATCCTGGATCTGACCGGGGACGAAGATCACGGTGTTGCCGGCGACCGAGAACTGGCCCTTGCCGCCCTTGCACCAGAGCTCGAGCACGACCTCGCCATGGTCGCCGATCTCGATGTTCGGAATTCGCTTCGAGCCTGCTTGCGGCAGCGCTTCCAGCGTCATCTCGGTGCCGAACGGGAAACCGTCCTCGGCACGCGCGACAATGGACGTCGCGAGCATTGCAACCGCAGCACACACCAATCGCTTGAGCGAAACCATGAGACCTCTCGTCCGACCTGATTTGCCGCACCTTCTATAAGACGGCGGCGCCAATGAGAAGGTTCGCTCAACCTGGAGCGCGATGAGATTTGATTGGGCGCAAAAATCCCCGCGGGGCGGAACCTCGCGGGGATTTGCGTTCGAGCCGGAGTTGGCCTGCTACTTCAGGACCATTGCCGTGAACGGCCAGACATAGGCCTGCAACGTCACGAGCACGCCGACGAGACAGGCCAGCACGATCGAGTGCCAGAACACGAAGCGCAGGATCGTGCCCTCGTGCCCGTACCAGTTGGTGGCAGTGGAGGCGACCACGATCGACTGCGCGTCGATCATCTTGCCCATCACGCCGCCGGACGAGTTCGCCGCGGCCATCAGGACCGGCGACAGGCCGAGCTGCTCGGAGGTGATCTTCTGCAGGTTGCCGAACAGCACGTTGGAGGCGGTGTCCGATCCCGTCAGCGCCACGCCCAACCAGCCGAGCAGCGTGCCGAAGAAGGGATAGAGTACGCCGGTTGCGGCGAAGGCGAGGCCGAGCGTCGCGTCGACGCCGGAGAGCCGCGTCAAGGTGCCGATCGCCAGCATCGCCGAGATCGTAATCAGCGAGATCGCACAGAGCCGGATGGTACGGCCGTACTCGGTCACGAGCTTGCCGGGACCGACGCCCATCAGGACACCGGAGATGATCGCCGCGATCAGCATGCCCGTGCCGGTGAAGGACAGGTAGGTGAAGCCGAACACGGCGCTCTCTTTCGTCGGCCCTGGCGCGACCGGCGGCATCTTGTTGATCATCTGGTGCAGCTCGGGCACGGGATAGTTCCAGACGAAGATCGAATTCGCCCAGGCCTTGAACGCCCCATTACCCCAGATCAGCATCACGATGCAGACGATGATCCACGGCAGCAGCGCGCCGAACAGTTCGCTCTGCGTCAGCGGCGTCTTGTCGAGCGGTTTGGCCGCCGCCATGGTGGCTGCCGATTCATCGCGGCCGCGCAGCGCCGGCGACAGCCAGAGCTGCCTGGGCTGCCAGACTTTGAGGAACAGGATCAGCGCGCCCATCGAGATCAGCGACGCGCCGATGTCGACGATCCAGGGGTTGATGAAGTTCGAGATCACGAATTGCGGAATCGCGAACGACACGCCGGTGACCAGGATCGCCGGCCAGACATCCTTCATGCCCTTCCAGCCCGCGAACGCCCACACCACCCAGAACGGCACGATCAGCGAGAAGACCGGCAATTGCCGGCCGACCATCGCGCCGAGGATGTAGGGATCGAGCCCGGTGACCGAGGCAAGGCCCTGGATCGGCGTGCCCAGCGCGCCATAGGCGACCGGCGCGGTGTTGGCGATCAGCGACAGGCCGGACGCCGCGAGCGGCGAGAAGCCGAGGCCGATCAGCACGGCGCCGGTGATGGCGACCGGCGTGCCGAAGCCCGAGGCGCCCTCGAAGAACGCGCCGAAAGAGAAGGCGATCAGCAGCAATTGCAGCCGCCGGTCCTCGGTGACGCCGCCGATGGCGCGCTTGAGCAATTCGAAGCGTCCCGTGCTCACCGTCACCTGGTAGAGGAAGATGACATTGAGCACGATCCAGCCGATCGGGAAAAAGCCGGTCACGATGCCCAGCACCGAGGCACGGATCGACATGTTCGCCGGCATGGTGAAGACGAAGATCGTGATCAAATTGGCCACGATCACGGCGATGACCGCCGCGATATGCGCCTGGACGCGACCGCTCGCGATCAGGACCAGCAGCGTGACGACGGGCACCGCCGCCGCAATCGTCGACAGCACCGGACTGTGCAGCGGATCATAGACTTGATTCCACATGGTCTTCCTCCCCCACGCATGTTTGCGGCAGACGGCCCGCGTGGAGAGCCGATCCTGCTTGACGCTGGAAGCGATAACCCCCGAGCTGGACGCGAATTCCTCGCGAATGCGGCGGTTCCCGTCCCGCTCACAAGCTCGCGAAATCCCAGAGCACCCCACCCCGCGCCGTCGAGCCCCATGCTAGGGTTGCAAGCTGCGACAAGCCAACGCAAATTGCAGCACTTGCGACTTTAGTCTAAGCGCGCCCATTTCCGCCATTGCCTCAAGCCTCTGGCTCCGGGCCGTTGTGCACATCCCCCTAGGAGATTCTGCTCTGTGAAGAACCTCAGCGCCACGCTCGCGATCGTCTGGCGAATCGCCGTCCCCTATTTCCGGTCGGAGGACAAGTGGGCCGGCCGCGGCCTGCTCGCCGTCGTCGTCGCGATGGAGCTGGTGCTGGTCGCGATCAACGTGCTGCTCAATCAGTGGCAGAACCGGTTCTACAGCGCCCTGCAGGCCTACGATCTGCCCGAATTCGTCAAGGAGGTCTGGATCTTCCTTGGGCTTGCCTTCACCTTCGTCGCTTTGGCCGTCTACAAGCTCTACCTGAACCAGTGGCTCCAGATCCGCTGGCGGCAATGGCTGACGCAACACTATCTCGGCGAATGGCTCGAGGGCGCCACCCATTACCGCATGCAGCTCAGGGGCGATGCCGCCGACAATCCGGACCAGCGTATCACCGAGGACGTCAAGAATTTCGTCGAGCAAACGCTGACCATCGGCCTAGGCCTTTTGTCGTCGATCGTGACGCTCGCCTCGTTCGTCGTCATCCTCTGGGGCCTGTCCTACAAGGCACCCTTGTACATTTACGGCACCGATATCCTCGTGCCCGGTTTTCTGGTCTGGTGCGCACTGGCCTACGCGATCGTCGGTACCGCGCTGACCCATTGGATCGGCGCCCCGCTCATCAATCTCAATTTCGAGCAGCAGCGCTTTGAGGCCGACTTCCGCTTCAACCTGATCCGCGTGCGCGAAAATTCTGAGCAGATCGCCCTTCTGAAAGGCGAGAACGCGGAGCGAGGGCATCTCCTGCGGCGCTTCGGCTTCGTCATCGGCAATTGGTACGAGATCATGGGACGGACCAAGCGCCTGACCGCCTTCACGGCAAGCTACGGTCAGGCGGCGACGCTCTTTCCCTATGTGGTGGTGGCGCCTGCCTACTTCGCCAAGCGCATCCAGCTCGGCGACATGATGCAGACCGGCTCGGCGTTCGGCAGCGTGCAGGATGCGCTGTCGTTCTTCGTCACCGCCTATCGCTCGCTCGCAGAGTGGCGCGCGGTGATCGCCCGCCTCGATGGCTTCGAGATGTCGGTCAGCTCCGCCGCCCACGGCGCGGCGCTCGAACCGACCATTGACATCGCACCATCGAACGGCAAGGCAATCGCGCTCGAGCAATTGCTCGTCAAACTGCCGAACGGCGCGCCTCTGGTCGCAGCCGATGCCTTCACGATCCAGCCCTCGGAGCGGGTGCTGGTGACCGGCCCGTCGGGCTCCGGCAAGTCGACACTGTTCCGGGCCATTGCCGGCGTCTGGCCGTTCGGCACCGGCACGATCGCCATTCCCGAGACGGCGAAGCTGATGATGCTGCCGCAGCGGCCGTATTTCCCGATCGGCGCGCTCGGCGACGCCGTCATCTACCCGACCGAGCACGGCTCGGTCCCGCCCGAGAAGATCCGCGATGCCTTGATTGCCGTCGGCCTGCCGCGACTGGCGGACCGGCTCGACGAGCACGGCCACTGGAACCGGACATTGTCGCTCGGCGAACAGCAACGCCTTGGGCTTGCTCGTGCGCTGCTACACATGCCGGACTATCTCTTCCTCGACGAAGCGACCGCCTCGCTGGACGAGCCGTCCGAGGACCGGCTCTATCGGCTGGGGGCGG
>NZ_AJQF01000103.1:0-6083 GCF_000261705.1 Bradyrhizobium genomosp. III
GCTCGACGCTCGACGCCTTCCACACCCGGAAGGTGGCATTGGTGGAGGACGGCGAGATCCACGTCCTCGGTAAAGCCGTCGAGCCGGCCCGGGCGGAGCCGACCGCGGCGCGCTGAGAGGCCGGCCGGCGTCTCGGACGACCAAGGCTGGGCACCCGCACCCCATAAAGCAAAAGGGCGGCAGATTGCTCTGCCGCCCTCGTAAATGGTCTCGGGAAGAAACTTACTTCAGGTTGGTCATCGCCGTCAGGTCGAACGAGAGCTTGGCGATGCCGGCCGCGCCGCACCAGTTGGAGCCGACGCCGGTGGGATTGATGTTGCTGAAGCTGCCGTTGGCGGTCGCCGTATAGTCGCTGGTGAACGCGTTGCAGTTCGCCTTCGACAGGTCGGTGTCGGAGTAACGCAGGTCGAGCGTGAAGACCTTGTAGGTGAAGCCGACGCCGATATTCCAGGTGTTGTAGTCGGCGTACTTGATGCCGTTCGGGAACGGACCGGCGAAGCCCGGCGCGGCGAAGCCCGTGCCGTAGAACGAGTCGGACGTGCCGAGGAACTGGCGGCCGAACTCACCCGACACATACATGCCGACGCCACTGGAGCCGAAAATGGTGCTCGGAGCAGTGTACTTGGCGGTGATCGACACGTAGTCGCCCCACGCACCGGAGTTCAGGAAGCTCGGCGTGTAGTACTCGTTCAGGCCGACGCTCCAGTTGTCGTTGATGGTGTAGTTCACCTTGCCGTAGACTTCGAAGAAGCTGACGTCCTTCTTCATCACGTTGCCGTTGAGCAGGGCGTTCGCGGCGCACTGCGCGCTGAGCGCGTTGCCGGCGGTGTCGATCGGCGCGCCGTAATAGCAGGTCCCACCCGGATACAGGTAACCCCAGACGCCGATGTCGAAGGCGAACGCACCGAAGGTCGGGCGGATACCGCCGTAGACGTCGATCTCGGCTGCGGCGCGGTTCGGGAAGGAGATGCTCTCACCGGCCACGCCGACATAGAGCTGGAGGTCCTTGGTGACGTTGTAGCGCGGCTCGAAATAGGCCGAGACCGACGGCTTGTGGTTCGACTGGGTGATACCGCGGAAGATGTAGTCGCTCATGACCGCACCGCCGAAGGCGATATCCCAGGGATCGAAGGCGGGCGGCGGCGGGGCCTTCAATGCCTTCACGCGCAAGTCTGCCGCGAAAGCCGAACCCGTCGTCACCATTGCCAGCGCCGTTGCCAACAAAGCCACTTTTTTCATTTCGATCCCCATCGCCAGTTCTTACCCAGTCGGATCCCGGAGGCCCCCCGGGGCAAACGACCTGTCTGCAAAATTGCGTTACTGCGACAATCTGGATTGAGGGATGGGGACCGTGAAGCAAAAATCACGGGCATCTGCCGACTTTTTGGGCGTTTTGACGATTCCAGGAAAGGTTGTCAGCCTGTGTGTCTTCTCGATCACATTATTTGCATTCCAAAGGGCAAGGCAGGACCCGTGCAAGTACGGGGAAGGCGGCTAGCGTGGCATCCGGGCGACGAATCAAACAGGCGCCGTGAACGGAAGACTTCCGGAGGCCCTGCGGCGATGCAAAAAGGCCGCAGCGTCACCGCAGCGGCCTTCCCTGTTGTTGGCGATCGCGGTCGCTGGATGGGACCTAGCCTTGTCCCTCGGCCGGTGCCGCTTCCGCAGAAGACGAAGGCATCGCCCAGCTCGTCTCGGCGGCCGGCTCGGGAGCCGGAGCTGGCGACGGCGCTGACGGCTTCGGCGCGGGAGCTGCCTTCGCCTTCTTCGGTGCCGCTTTCTTCGCGGCCTTCTTCGGTGCAGCCGGCTTGGCTGCTTTCTTGGCTGCCTTCTTCACAGCCTTGGCGGCCTTCTTTGGAGCGGCCTTCTTCGAAGCTTTCTTGCCAGCTTTCTTGGCAGCTTTCTTCGTGGATTTTTTGGCAGACTTCTTCGCGGACTTCTTGGCTGCCTTCTTCGCGGATTTCTTCGCCGCTACAGCCTTCTTCGCCTTTTTGGCCTTCTTGCTTTTTTTCTTCTTCGCTTTCGCCATCGTGGTCCTCCTGTTGTCGACGAACAATGGTCGATCGGGCGTCGTTCTACCGTCGCCTCCGGAGGAAAGCTCAGGCTTGAAAGCTCAAACTTGCGCGTTCAATGCCGGCCGCGACCCGCCCGTAGCCCAATCGAGAAGCTCAATCGTGTGTACGACCGGAACTGACGTGCCACTGGCAATCTGCACCATGCAGCCGATATTGCCCGCGGCAATCATGTCCGGCTTGACGCTCGCGATGTTGGCGACCTTGCGATCGCGCAACCGGCCCGCAAGCTCGGGCTGGAGAATGTTGTAGGTCCCCGCCGAACCGCAACACAAATGGCTCTCCGGTACATCTTTCACCACGAATCCATTCTTGGAAAGCAATTCTTTCGGAAGGCCCGTGATTTTCTGCCCATGCTGCAACGAACACGCCGAGTGATAGGCGACGACGATGTTGTCCTGTCGCGCAGTCGGCTCGAGTGCGAGGCCGGCGATGTATTCGGTGATGTCCTTGGCGAGCGCGGACACCTTCGCCGCATCGGCGGCGAACGCAGCATCCTCGCGCAGCAGATAGCCGTAGTCCTTGATCACTGTGCCGCAGCCGGACGCCGTCACCAGGATGGCGTCGAGCCCCTCACCGGCCGCTTCCTTCCGCCACGCCGCGACGTTGGCTCGCGCCCGCGCCAATGCATCCTGATCGTTGCCGAGGTGATGGGTCAGCGCGCCGCAGCACTGTTCGTCCCGGACCAGGACAACCTCGACGCCATGGCGGGTGAGAAGACTGATGGCCGCCTGGTTGATGCGCGGCGCCAGGACCTGCTGGGCGCAGCCCTGGAGCAGCGCGACCCGGCCGCGCTTCTTGCCGAGCGCCGCGAACACACTGCCGGCGGCGGGGCCCGGCGGCGGCAGCCGGTGCGGGGCCAGCGCCAGCATCGCCTTGATGCGCTGGATCAGGCCGGGCGTCGCCGAGGGCCGCGGCGTCGGCAGGAAAACGGCAAGCGGACGGGCCACCCGCGCCAGCACCATGCTCATGCGAAAGCGCTGCGGGTCGGGCAGGACGAAAGCCAGCACCTGACGCAGCAGCCGCTCAGCCAGAGGCCGCTCATAACGCTGCTCGATCCTGACCCGGGCCTGGTCGACGAGATGCATGTAGTTCACCCCCGAGGGGCAAGTCGTCATGCAGGCCAGGCACGACAGGCAGCGGTCGACATGCTTGACCACTTCCGCCGTCGGCGTCTGGTCCTTCTCCAGCATCTCCTTGATCAGATAGATGCGGCCGCGCGGGCTATCGAGCTCGTCGCCGAGCAGCACATAGGTCGGACAGGTTGCGGTGCAGAAGCCGCAATGGACGCAGGCACGCAGGATCTTGTCGGCTTCCGCGATGTCCGGATCGGCAAGCTGGGCGAGTGAGAATTCGGTCTTCATGCCACAGCGCCTCGGCTCAAGCGGCCCCGGTTGAGAACGGCCTTTGGATCGAAACTGGCGCGCACCCGCTCGCTCAGGGCGGTAATGCCCGGCGCCTGCGGATGAAAGACGTCGACATCGCGCCTGACATCCTCGGCCGCCCGGATCAGCGTTGCGTGACCGCCGACGGCGTTGGCACGCATCCGCACCGCCGGAGCATGCGCGTCGCCCTTCGGCGGCAATGCCGCCCAGATCAGCCCGCCGCCCCAATCATAGATCACGTCGCCGCCCGTCTCCCGCGCCAATTGCGTGCCGAGCGCAGCGCCTGAGGCCGGCGGGCAGACGATCCGCCAGACCGGCCAGGCGCCGAGCGCGCCGCTGGCCGCGAACGGCAGCACGTCGCGGATGGTGGCCCACAGCGCGGCCGACGCCGCGTCCTCGACCAGAGTCGCGGTTCCGAACGGCGCCAGCAATTCGCGCAACGAGCCAGCGCGATGGGCGGCCGAGGCCGTGATACCCTCGAGCCGCAGCACGGTCAGGGCCTCGCCTTGGCCTGCGAGATCGCCAAGCCCGTCGGTCTTGGCCCGGAACGCCGATTTCGGCAGGTGCGCCGCACCGGAGACGTCGAAGGGCGAGCCGAGCGCCGCGGTCATTGCCTTGTTGGCGGCGGCATCGTCGAGGCCGCTTAGCAGCAGCGTCCGCTCGGCCTCGGGCTTGGGCATCACCTTCAGCGTAACCTCAGTCATGACAGACAGCGTGCCCCATGACCCCGCGAGCAACTTGCAGAGGTCGTAGCCGGTGACGTTCTTCACCACTTTGCCGCCGGTCTTGAAGCTGTCCCCGAAGCCCGAGACGGCGTGCGCCCCGAGCAAATGGTCGCGCGCCCCGCCCGCCCTGATCCGCCGCGGACCGGCGAGCCCGGCCGCGATCATGCCGCCGATGGTCCCCGATACGGGCGTGCCGAGCAGCGGCGCCGTGTTTATCGGCTCGAACGCGAATTGCTGGTTCTTGGCGTCGATCAGCGACAGCACGTCGCCCAGCGGCGCACCGGCCTGGAGCGTGATGATCAGCTCGTTCGGCTCGTAGGAAGTGACGGCGTTCAGCGCGGAGAGGTCGAGCACGGCGTTGGTCGCCATGGCATGGCCGATGCCGCGCTTGGAGCCATGACCGATGATCTCGAGCGGCTGCTCATTGGCAATCGCCGCGCGCACCACTTCTTCGACGTCTTTGGCGTCTCTGACCTTAAGCGTATCCACGACTCAGCCGGTATCCAAGTTTAGAACGGAAAGCAAATTTGGCGCGTTGCAGCGAGGCGCAGCGACCGACGCTAGAACCGCGGCAAATCAGGAAACGCCAGCTTGCCGGCATGCACATGCATGCGGCCGAGCTCGGCGCAGCGGTGCAGGGTCGGAAATACCTTTCCGGGATTGAGCAGGCCTTGCGAATCGAAGGCGCATTTCAGCCGTTGCTGCTGGTTGAGGTCGATCTCGCTGAACATGTCGGGCATCAGGTCGCGCTTCTCGATGCCGACGCCGTGCTCGCCGGTGAGCACGCCGCCGAACTCGACGCAGGCGCGCAGGATATCGGCGCCGAAGGCTTCGGCGCGCTCGATCTCGCCGGGCTTGTTGGCATCGTAGAGGATCAGTGGGTGCAGATTGCCGTCCCCGGCGTGGAACACGTTGGCGCAGCCGAGCTGGTATTTTTCGCCGAGCTCGCGGATGCGCGCCAGCGCCTTCGGCAGCGCGCCGCGGGGAATTGTGCCGTCCATGCAGAGATAGTCGGGCGAGATGCGCCCCACCGCCGGGAACGCGGCCTTGCGGCCGGCCCAGAACAGATTGCGCTCGGCTTCCGAATTGGAGATCTGCAGCGTTACCGAGCCACAGCCTCGTGCAATGGTCTCGACCCGCGTGATCAGCTCGTCGACCTCGATCTTGGGGCCGTCGAGCTCGATGATGAGCAGCGCTTCGACATCGAGCGGATAGCCGGCATGGACGAAGGCCTCGGCGGCGTGGATCGCCGGCTTGTCCATCATCTCCATGCCGCCGGGGATGATGCCGGCGCCGATGATCCGCGCCACGCATTCGCCGGCGGCCTCGACCTCGGCGAAACCGACCATCAAGGCGCGCGCCGTCTCCGGCTTCTGCAGGATGCGCACCGTGACCTCGGTGATGACGCCGAGCAGCCCTTCCGAGCCGGTGATGACGCCCATCAAATCGTAGCCCGGGTTCTCGCACCCCTTGCCGCCGATGCGCAGGATCTCGCCGCTCATCAGCACGATCTCGCAACCGAGCACGTTGTTGGTGGTCATGCCGTATTTGAGGCAGTGCACGCCGCCGGAATTCTCCGCGACATTGCCGCCGATCGAGCAGGCGATCTGCGAGGACGGGTCGGGCGCGTAATAGAAGCCGGCATGGGCGACCGCCTGGCTGATGGCGAGGTTGGTGACGCCGGGCTCGGTGACGACGACGCGATTGTCGAAATCGATCTCGCGGATGCGCTTGAACTTGCCGAGCCCCAGCAGCACGCCGTCTTCGAGCGGCAGCGCCCCGCCTGATAGCGATGTGCCGGAGCCGCGCGGCACCACCTTGATACCTTGCCCTGCACAATATTTCAGGATCAGCGAGACCTGCTCGGTCGTATCGGGCAGCACCACGACCATCGGCGGGTG
>NZ_AJQF01000104.1:0-15788 GCF_000261705.1 Bradyrhizobium genomosp. III
GGCCCGCATCTCGGCAGGCGTATCGATCACGCCCTCGCCGGGCACGATCGCGCGCAATGCAGCAACGATCTCGGCGCGGCGCGCGAGCACCGCCTGGTCGCTCGCAGGCATCATGATGGCCATATCAAATCCTTCATGGCATATCTTTCCGGCTCACGCCGCACGATCAATTTGTCTCGGCAAATCAATCACGTCCGCGGGTGTTTGGGTAGGCCATCCGAAAGTCGGATCGGCCATCTTTCGCCAGTTCGCTCTGGGACAAGTCGGAAATCATGAAACCTGTCATGGTTTGGTGGCTTGTCCAAGCCGAGCAGGCCTGCCAAAACCGGCAGGTCGGGCGATTGCCGATCCGGCGAGAGACTGACCAGGCCAGACCCACCAGGGAAGAGACGAAGAGCATCCGATGACAAAACTGACTTTTGGCGCACTGACGATCCTCACCATGATTGCCACCGCACCCGCCGCGATGGCGCAGGATGTCGCGGCCGGCAAGACATCGTTCAACAAATGCCTGGCCTGCCACGCGATCGGCGAAGGCGCCAAGAACAAGGTCGGCCCCGAGCTCAACGGTCTCAACGGCCGCAAGTCGGGCACGGTCGAGGGCTACAGCTACACGGACGCGAACAAGAATTCCGGCATCACCTGGGACGAGGCCGTGTTCAAGGAATACATCAAGGACCCCAAGGCCAAGATCCCCGGCACCAAGATGGCGTTCGCCGGCATCAAGAACGAGACCGAGATCAACAATCTCTGGGCCTATGTCGCGCAGTTCGACAAGGACGGGAAGATCAAGCAGTAAGCACGGATCCGTCGACAGCTTCGGCTTCGGTTCTGACCGGGTCAGAACCGAAGCTGCGGCTTTTTGTTTGATGCGTTTTCTTCACGGCGTCGTTGCAAGTGCCGCGACTTGTCCGCCGAAGCCTCGGCGAAGGCGGAAGCAATCCAGAATCCCTCCTCGGAAAGACTCTGGATTGCTTCGTCGCAAGAGCCCCTCAATGACGAGTATGAGGCGGCATCGCGATGCTCCAATGCACATCCCAGCTGCAGTGCCGTAGGGTGGGCAAAGGCGCACAGCGCCGTGCCCACCAATTCAATTGCGGTGCGAGGATGGTGGGCACGCTTCCGCTTTGCTCACCCTACGAGATCGAGATTGCGGCACACAGCTCAAGTCGCGGACATGCCTTCTCGTCCTCGCGGCGGATTTCGCCCGAGCTTTGCTTGATCTCGCCACCCTCATAGCCAAGAGGGCGCAGGGAAGGCCGGGTGCCGGCTCGCACCCGCGGTCCGCTGCGCGAGAAGCGCACGCAGGAAGAACCGCACAGCAGCATACAGGTTGTGCCGATCACTCGGCCTTCCCTGCGCGGTGGTCGTACGGCTTATGCCGTGCTCTCCCGGGAGCCGAGTTCCCTCTGGCCTCCCTCGCCCCGCGAATTGGATGATGCAGTCCGCCCGGTTGGGCTCGCTCGCACCTTCGCAAGACTTGACCGTAGCAACGACGGCCAGGACCACACGGTTTTGCCGTACGCGTTCAGCGTCGCTCGTCCGCACGCGGTTTCGGGCTCACAGGGACGACCCGCCCTGCCCGCTACCATCTCGTGCCGACGCTGCCGCGTCCACCGCAACCCGGCTCCCGAAACGTGACGACGCGCGATCGCCCCTCAAGGTCAAGCCGGGATGAGCGACACATACGCCGAAACCGAATTTCGGTAAAGTGGAATATTTTTAGCGGAGCGGATTGACAGGGGCCGACACAGGCCCGGTCCCGTAGGGTGGGCAAAGGCGCGCTCTTGCGCGACGTGCCCACGAATCCTCCCCAGTCACACGCAGATCGTGGGCACGGCGCAAGTGCGCCTTGCCCACCCTACGAGAGCTCTACGGGAGCAGCCACTTCGCTCGAAGACGCCCTAATCGGCGGCCGCCTGCGCCGGGGCGATTTTCCCGATCATCGTTTCGATTTCCGTCTTCACGAGCTCCGGCACGGCGTTCTGCACCATGTGGCCGAGATCGGGCAGCACGATCAGCTTCGCATTCGGCACCATGGCTGCGAACGGGCGCGCGTGAATGTTGGTCTTCACCGTCTTGTCGGGCTCGCCGGCAATGATCGTGACTGGCGCCGATATCTCGCCATAGCGCGCGGCTTGCGCAGTCACCGCCTCCTTCAGCGTCACCAGATCATAGGCATTGGCGATGAACTCGCGCGGGCGCAGCAGCAGCGGCGTCGCGGAGTCCTGCACGAATCCATCCGGCATCATTTGCGGCAGGAACACGTTGCGCGCGCCGGCCTCAGCGACGAAATAGCCGAGCGGCAGGGTGATCGTGTAGGCGAGCAGCGGACCGATCACCGGCGTTGCGATGAACTCATTGTAACGGCCGACACCGCCGCGCCAGGGATGGGTGACGGGGGCGAGCATGACCAGGCCGGCGACGCGGCCGGGATGATCGAGCGCAATCCGCGCGCCGAGCGCGCCGCTCCAGGAATGCACGACGAAGATCGCGCGATCGATCCCGAGCTTGCCAAGCGCCTCGTCGATCATCCGGGCCTGGATCTGCGGCGTGGAATCCTGGCGCCGCGCGCGCGTGCTCCAGCCATGGCCGGGACGGTCGACCAGGATGACGCGATGATCTTTGGCGAGCAGGTCCCCGAGCGGGCGCCGCATCGCTTCGAGATTGGAGCTGGCGCCGTGCAGCATCACGATCGGCAGGCCTGCATCGCGCGGACCGATATCGACGACGTGAAGCGTCGCGCCGTCGACCTCGACCATCCCGCCCTGCGGCGGAAAGGCGCGCTGCACGGCGACGATTCCAGCCTGCGTGACCAGCGCCAGCAGAACCAGCGCCGTCACGACTGACATCACGATCATGGAGAGAATCCGGGTGATCCTGGGCACAGGGCAGTTACGGGCGTCATGGGCGGCGGTTTCGCTCCGCCGGCTTTCCGGATTTACGCCGAAACTGCCGGGGCTGTGGATATGTGCATAATTGAAGAACGTGAAAACTCAATGGAATCAACAACATTCCAGGAGGGCGCGCAAGCCTCGGAACAGCTTCATGCAGCCGTCATCGCGGCTTCCTTATAATCGCCATGGTCGGTTCCGCCATCTAGGCGCGGGTGGGCGCCGATCCTCCTCGCAGGCCCCAGGGCAACCTCAGGGGATGCGGGAAAGACCGGCAGGATTTGTCCTGATTTGAACCGGAGGATTTTCGATGAGCTTCAGATCGAACGACACTGCGATCGACGAGATCGTGGCGAGCTGCAACGGCGATCTGCGCGGTGCCGTGCGGGCGCTGCTGCTGATCAACGAGCACCTGGAATCGGAGCTTGCAAAGGCTTACGCCGCAGCCGCCGATCACGGCCTGGTCGAGCGCGGCGGCAACGCTCTGCACTAAAGTGCGGTGGGCCGCACTTTAGGCTCTCTATCGAGCATGATCTCGTCGGAAAACCGGTGCACACTTTTCGCGAACGCGGCCCTTCGGGTCCGGATCATGCTTGGCACGCAGACTAGTTCGCTCCGTCCTCGTCCTTTTCCTCGTCCGGGGTAAGTGCTGGACAGGCGCGGATCGTCGAACGGGCAAGCTTGGCATCGGCCCTCGACTTGTAGGGACCGTCGCCGAACCAGATATCGCCGATGATGACCGGATTGCTGGTCACGATGTTGCATTTTCCGGTGGCGCGGTTGCCGACCACCCAGAAAAGTCCGTCGGCGAAGCTCACCGTCCCCGACGCGAGCAGCAAGCTACCCGCAAAGATCAAACGCTTCATGGCTTTTGCTCCTGCCATGCAGGTAGGCCCCTGGCGGCGCCGGCAATAGTCCTCACGATGCCGCGCTTCCAATCGTGGTTAATCCACGTAAGGCGCCATCGCTCGGAAGATGATCAAACTATCCGCTATTGCGCGAGCACGATCCTCCCGAACTATTCCGGATCGTGCTCTAGATATCGCGGCCTTCGACCTTCTCGGTCAGCGCCTTGACCTGGTCGGGAATCTTTTCGAGGTGCGGATTGACGGCGAGCGCCTTGCGATAGGCCTCGAGCGCGCGCTTCTCGTCGCCGACCTCCTGCATGATCATGCCGAGGCCCGCGAGCGCGCCGAAATGGCGCGGCTCCCGGATCAGCACCTGCTGGATATCCGCGAGCGAACGGCCATAGTCATTCTGCATGTAGTAGAGCGTGGCGCGCCGGTTCCAGGCCTCGATGTAGTCGGGCCTCAGCTTGATGACCGAATCCAGCAGCTTGATCGCGACCTCGATCTTCTTGGCGTCGACCGCGGTCTTGGCGCGGGCCATCAACAGCGCGGCGGTGTCGCTCGGGGTCTGCAGCCAGATTGCCCAGATCCGCGCCTCGACATGCTTGGCGCTGGCCTCGTCGGGCGCCGCCTTCAACGCGCCGAACAGGAATTCGAGATTCTTGTTGCGATCGACCTTGGGCAGCTTGGCCGGCGCTTCCGGGAGCTTCTTCTGCTTGCCGGGTGGATCAACCTGCTGTGCCAGGGCCGGAGCAAGGCCGGAGGTTCCCAGCACAAGGGCCAGACACAAGGTGCGCGCGAAGAGGAATCTCACTGCCATGGTCGAAGTCTAAACGCGCAAAGCCGCCCTTGCAAAGCAAAGGCGGCGTCAAACTCGTGTGAGACCGTGGTCTTGCGGGGCGCGCGCGGGCGTCCGGCAGGGCAATATCAGCCCTGACGAGCCTTGAAGCGGCGCTGCACCTTGTTGATCACATAGACCCGGCCCTTGCGGCGGACCAGGCGGTTGGCGCGATGGCGACCGCGCAGCGATTTCAGCGAGTTACGGACCTTCATGGCGGAATCCTGAACGTTCGAAAGGCCGTGTTCGGCACTACCGTTTCGGCACGCGCGAATGTGGCAAAATAAGATTTTTCCCGCCGGCGGACGACCGCCCGGGACGGGGCGGTTCTTAAGGCATGGCGGGAGGTGATGTCAATGTTAACTGCCCGGTTCCGAACCGGCAAATTCGCGAAAACAACCCCATGCACAGTCGAAGCGGCCGAATCGGCCCGATTCATCGCTGGGGAATCAGACCTTTCGACGACGCCTTGTCGACGACGCCTTGCCAAATTCGTTATATGATATAATCAATTCGGCAACCCGTCGGGAGGAAACCCATGCCGAAGCTGAAGCTGCCCAACATCGACGATGTCGTCGCCATCGACATCCACACCCACGCCGAGGAGCCCTGCGGCTGCCACCCCGACGACGGCTATGACGATTTCCAGGCGCAGATGGCGGAATACTTCAAGTCGCCGAACAAGCATCCGCCGACGGTGCCGGAGACCGCGGCCTATTACCGCTCCAAGAACATCGCCGCGGTGATCTTCCCGGTTGATGCCGAGCGCGAGACCGGCTTCCGCCGCTACAACAATTACGAGATGATCGAGGCCGCTTCCGACCATCTCGACGTCCTCATCCCCTTCGTCTCGATCGACCCGCACAAGGGCAAGCTCGGCGCGCGCGAGGCGCGCAAGCTGATCGAGGAATACGGGGTGCGCGGCTTCAAATTCCACCCGACCATGCAGGGCTTCTACGCCAACGACCGCATGGCCTATCCGCTCTACGAAGAGATCAACAATGGCGGCGCGGTCGCGCTGTTCCACACCGGCCAGACCGGCGTCGGCTCGGGCATGCCCGGCGGCATGGGGATGCGGCTGAAATATTCCAACCCGATGTACATGGACGACGTCGCGGCTGATTTCCCCGACCTCAAGATCATCCTCGCCCACCCCTCCTTCCCCTGGCAGGAAGAGGCGCTGTCGGTCGCGACCCACAAGCCGAACGTCTATATCGACCTCTCCGGCTGGTCGCCGAAGTACTTCCCGCCGATCCTGGTGCGCTACATCAACTCGATTCTGCAGGACAAGATGCTGTTCGGCTCGGACTGGCCGGTGATCACGCCCGACCGCTGGCTGTCGGACTTCGCCAAGATCGAGATCCGCGACGAGATCCGGCCGAAGGTGCTCAAGGCCAACGCGCGAAAACTGCTGGGGATCTGAAGCGCTTCTCATCAGCACCGCGCACGAGGGCTTCGGGTGACCGAAGCCCTCATGCTCAAACTCTCAGATCTGAGCGAGGCCTCCGTCGACGAACACTTCGCTGCCGGTCATGAAGCTGCTGTCCGACGAAGCCAGGAACGCGGCGACCGCGCCCGTCTCCGACGGGGCTGCCACGCGGCCGAGCGGCGTCGTGCTTCCAAGCGCGTCGAAGGCTTCCTCTCCGACGATCTCCAGTGCCAGCTCCGTCTTGGTCGGCCCCGGCGACAGCACATTGACGCGGATGCCGGTGCCGCGCAGATCCTGCGCCCAACTCCGCGCCAGATTGCGAACCGCGGCCTTGGTCGCGCTGTAGATGCTGAACTGCGGCGTCCCCATCACGCCCGTGCTCGAACCGGTCAGGATGATCGACGATCCCTTCGTCATCAGGGGCAGGGCCTTCTGCACCGTGAAAACCAGTCCCTTCACATTGACGTCGAAGATGTGATCGTAATGCTCGACCGTGATCTCGCCGAGCGGGGCGAATAGTCCGGTGCCGGCATTGGCGAACAGAATGTCGAGCCCGCCGCGTTCTTTCTTCACCGTCTCATAGAGCCGGTCGAGGTCGGCCAGATCCGTCACCGAGCCCCTGACGGCGCGCGCCGAGGATCCGAGCTTCGCCACGGCGGCGTCGAGCTGCTCCTGCCGCCGCCCGAAGATGTAGACGAACGCGCCTTCGTCGATGAACCGTTTCGCCGCGCCAAATCCGATGCCGGTGCCGCCGCCGGTCACCACTGCCGTCTTGCCTTGTAGTCTGCTCATGATGTGCTCCTTCACTGAGGTTGCACTGAGCTGGCGGCATACCCACCTATCGACAAGTATGCACCTTTTGGTAAGTACCCAAAAAAATGTCAGACACGACTTTCCCGCCTGCGCAGTCTCCAACACCGGTCCAGAGCTGCACGCCGACTTTGCCCGGCTTCACCTGCGGCTTAGATGCAACCTTGCGGGTCGTCGCCGGCAAGTGGAAGCCGCTGATCCTGTACTTCGTCGCCCAGGACGGCCCGACCCGCTACGGCGAGCTCCGCCGCGCCATCCGCGACGTCAGCGACAAGGTGCTGATCCAGCAGTTGAAGGAGCTGGAGGCTGACGGTCTCGTGAAGCGGACCGACTACAGGGAGGTGCCCCCGCGGGTCGACTACAGCCTCACTCCCTTGGGTCACAGCCTGGCCCAGGCTCTCGTGCCGCTCTGCACGTGGGGCACCGAGCACATGGCGGAGGTCAGCCAGGTCCGAGCGGGCGACCTGGACGCGGCGAGGACGTCAGCCGACTGGCTAGCTTGAATGGTTGCATCGAACGCCATGCAACCTCTACCTCTGCGTCTGCTTCCTCTTAAAACGGTTGTTTAGACAGTTGGCTGGCGAACAATATTTGCGGTGTTTTGCAAAAGCCGAACCGTCCATGGCGCAACTGCCGGTGGGGCATTGTCCGTTGTCAGAGCTCATCTTGGCTGCTGGACTGTGCACCTGAGCCCCCGCTTCGACCGCAAACACCAGCGGACACATCACAACAAAAAGAACTGCAAGAATCCTCGACATCACCCGGCCCCCTCGTTTCAGTGTCAAGTCAGACTTTACCCAAGAATTTGACTGAGAAAGAAAGCAAATCGATCATTGAGAGCATACGCTTTGCGCTTCGACTGTGGAACGACTCCATCCATTTGAGCCGATGCGAGTTCAAAACGCGACTGCGCCGACAACAGCCCAAACACAAGCAAATTTCATTTTTCTCCGCCTTGGTGATTCAGCACGTCGGCTGCCGACTGCACCAGATCTTGGCTCTCTGCGGGTCCATCTGCTGAATGGCCCTTGCATAGCATCCCGTGATGGGGCCCATGCATTTCTGGTAGGTGCCGTTAGATAGAGCCGCATCAGCGCGCGTGACGGCGGAGGACGAAGAGGGTCTTGCTTCGCGGTGCTGCAGCTCTGGCTTTTTCTTGGCTTCAGGCAACGCTCCCTTCTTCTCGCACTCATTCTCGTCGTTCAGGACGTAGCCCTTGCGGCAGGGGATTTTCGGGCAGCGGTCCCCCTCTGCGCGGTAGCCGTTCTCGCAAGTCAGCGGACAGATTCGCCCGCCCTTGTTTCTGACGGCGTCCAGCGCGTCGGTAGTGGCGACGCTCACATTCAGTTTCATGCCAGCGTGCTTGTTGAAGAGGTCGAGGGCTTTCTGCGAGGGCTCACCCCAAACGCCGTCGACAACGCCCACATTGCATCCCACGCGACGTAGCTCGGCTTGCAGCGCGCGAGCTGTGTCGGCACTGATCTGCTCCGTCTCGACGGGAGGTGGTAGAGCAGCGACTTGCTGGTTCTTTTCTCGCGAGGCATTTTCTCGAATTGCGAGTTCCCGCGCCGCGTTCTCCTGGGCTGTCAGACGAGCTCTTTCAGCGGCAGCAGCCTTGTCCTGCTCGATCTGCTTGACCTTCTCGGCAGCGATGCGGGCCTCTTCAGCTGCCTTGGCAGCCGCAGCTGCTTTTTCTATCTCGAACTGTCTTGCACCTTCTGCGGCAAGTCGAACCCTCTCCTGCTCCGCCAGCCTCGCCTTTTCAGCGGCGGCTGCCCGCGCCTCTTCTGCAGCGATTTTTTTCGCGTGCGCTCTCGCAAGGTTGGCATAGAAACCATCCGGATATTGAGACAGAAAGGCTTCCCAGCCATCGCGGGTGCCGAGTTGCAGCGCCAGTTCGTAGTCCCTTCGGATTGCCGTCTGCGGATCCGCCTGCGGTCCTGTTGGTGACGGCGCCGCCACTGCCGGGACAAGCGATAGATCATCGCCTCCAAGTGAGCCGTAGAGGTATGGCTCTTGCCTGTTGGCGGTAGACTTCAAAACTTCGTCGCGGACGTAACCAAAAGCCTTTCGCAGATCCAGGCCCGGCTTGGTGACGTGGTGAACCATCGCCGCCGTGAACGGACTATTCTTGCCGTCACCATCCAGCGCTGTTGAACCTGCCTTCGATGCGAAGGCAATCAGGGTGTTGGGGCCTGACGGTTCTACCTTTGCGAGGCCGCGCCCAATCGCCCTGGAAGCGAGGGTCCGCTTCATCACCTTCGAGAACGGGCTGTCACGGCATGCGTCAAGAACCACCAGTCGCAGCTTTTTCGCAGGCTCGATAGCGACCAACACCCGATCCAGCGACATTGCCTCGTCATAAATGTCAGTGTCACGTTCGAGGACAGCATCGATCGGGACGAGATAATTGACCCCATCAACCTCGATGCCGTGACCTGCATAGTAAACGACCGCAACCTCGGCATCGCGGGACTGTTCGATAAAGTCCCGCAGCGCCCGCCTCATATCGGCTACTTTCAGGTCATGACGCAGGTCGACAAGATCGAAGCCGGCAGCCTTCAAGGTTTCCGCCACGAGTGCAGCGTCGCTGGAAGGATTGCCGAGCCGGGCGACCTTTTCATAAGCCGAGTTACCGATCACCAGCGCCACGCGACGCTCGGCCTGCGCCGAACCGCAGGTCAGCCAGATGAAAAAGAATAATGAAAACCAGCGAAGAGCGCCCATTGTAGGCCCCGATCAAAGTGTGCGCAGCCTACGTCGAGCCTGATGAAAGGCAAGCATTGGCTCTGTGATGTTGATCACACTTCGATGCCGTGCCTGCAGTTTGGCAAACTTCCGCTGTGCCTTGGTAAGCTGACGACAACGCGTACTCCCCCAAGCGGAGTTCTTGTGCCCACAACGATCCCGGAAGGACAGCCGATGACCATCAAAGCCGTCGTCTTCGACGCCTACGGAACGCTCTACGACATCCAGTCGGTGGCTGAGGTCACTGAGGATGCGTTTCCCGGCTATGGCGAGATCATCACGCAGGTCTGGCGCATCAAGCAGCTCGAATACACCTGGTTGCGCTCGCTGATGCAGCGCTACCAGGATTTCACCGCGGTCACCCGCGACTCGCTGGCCTATACGCTGCGCGTGCTCGGGCTGGCCTATGAGAGCGAGGCGTTCGAGCGCGTCATCGAGAAATATCTGCATCTCGACCTCTATCCGGACGCGACAAGCGCGCTTGCAGCGCTCAAGCCGCGTAAGCTCGCTATCCTCTCCAACGGCAGCCCGGACATGCTGAATGCACTGGTGCGCAATTCCGGCCTCGATCGTCTGCTCGATGCCACCATCAGCGTCGATGCCAAGAAGATCTTCAAGCCGAGCCCGGAGGCCTACTTGCTGATCGGGGAAGTGCTCGGCACCGCACCGAGCGAGACTCTGTTCGTGTCCTCCAATCCATGGGACGTGGCGGGAGCAAAGTCGTTCGGCCTGAACGTCGCCTGGATCGAGCGGGTGACACCGGAAGCCATGGCGCTGGCTTGCGTCGAGAACGAACTCATGGCACCGCTCACCATGTTCAAGGCGATCCGCACCCAGATGGACGAGCTTGGCTTTGCGCCGGACCACCGCGTCCGCGCGCTCTCCGAGCTGCCAATGATTGCTTAGGCATCGCCGCCCGCAAAGTCTGAAATGAGCTGCCCGGAATGAGCCTGGAATCCGTTCGCGCCTTTTTCGCCGAGAAAGCCCCCGACATCACAGTGATGGAATCGCCGATCAGCTCGGCCACGGTGCCGCTGGCGGCCGAAGCCTACGGGGTCGAGCCCGGAATGATTGCCAAGACGCTGAGCTTGCGCGTCGGCGAACGCGTGATCCTGATCGTCGCCGCCGGCACCTCGCGCATGGACAACAAGAAGGTCAAGGCGCAGTTCGGCGGCAAGCCGAAGATGCTGGGGCTGGAGGAGGTCGCCGACATCACCGGCCATGAGGTCGGCGGCGTCTGCCCGTTCGGGCTGAAGTCGCCGCTGCCGATCTATTGCGACGTCTCCCTGAAGGCTTTCGACGTCGTGGTCCCGGCCGCGGGCTCGACCCACAGCGCGGTGCGCATCACGCCCGACCGGATGGCCGAGCTGACCGCCGCCGAATGGGTCGATGTCTGCGAGGTCAGGCCGTAAGGCGGCACCGGATACGATCCCTGATGCATTTGCCGATCAGGGAGGCTAGCATGGCGCCGATGACCGACGACAAGGTGAAACGACGACTGACCACCGTGCTGTGCGCTGACGTGTACGGCTATTCTCGTCTCATGGAAGCGGACGAGACCGGAACGCTGGAGACGCTCCGCCGCTACCGCACCGCCATCGCGCGATTGGTCGAGCGCCATGACGGCCGCATCGTGAATACCTGGGGCGATGCCGTGATCGCCGAGTTCGCCAGCGTGGTCGAGGCCGTGCAATGCGCGGTCGAGATTCAGCAGGAAATCTCTAGTCAGGCCGCGGACGCGCCGCAGGCGAGCCCGATGCAGTTTCGCATCGGCATCAACCTCGGCGACGTCATGGTGGACGGCTCCGACATCTATGGCGACGGGGTCAATATCGCATCACGGCTGCAAGAGCTCGCTGAGCCCGGCGGCGTCGTGATCTCGAGCTCCGTCTACGACCAGGTGCACAACAAATTGTCGGTTGGCTTCGACTGTCTCGGCCAGCGTCCCCTGAAGAACATCGCGCCCCTGACCAGCTATCGGCTGACCCTGGGTAGCCAAACGGCGGTGCCGGGAAGCGTCCCGATCGAGGCAAGCGCAACGCCCTCAGAGCGAGCGCGTGCTCCGCGGATGGACGACAGGCGCGAGCTGTCTTCGGCGACGAATGTCGTCTCGGATTGGCTCGCAAAGCTGCCCCGCCCGCTGGCAGCGGCCCTCACGGTGTCGGCCTTCCTGATTCTGATCAATCTTTTCACTGGCAACAAGATCTGGTTCCATTGGCCGGTCGCAGCCATTCTCTTCGGTGTCGTCCTGCGGATGGTGCTTGGACAACCTGAATCTGACAGCAAGACCGAGCGCTGACCGGGCGGCACGACCGCATCATCGCGCCCGGCGCTGCGCAATTTTCCGGATCCTGCTCTCTTCAGAGCCTAATCGTCGTAATCGTCATAGGGACGCTGCGGAGGTGGCGGCGGCGCATTGTTATAGCGCGGCGGCGGTGCGGCGCGATTGCGCGGGACCTGCTGCTGCGGCGGCATCTGGTTGTTGGACTGGAACACGGCGCGGCAGCCGCTCGACAGCTGCGGCGTGTTCTGCTGCAGGCAGGCGGTGATCCGGCTCACGTCCGGAATCTGGTCGCTGCACAGACGCCAGACGTCCGGCGTACATGCCATCTGCTGTTCCATGGTGCCGCGATATTCCTGGGCGAATGCAGCGCCCTGCGCGACGATGCCGCCGACCGCGAGCGCCACACCCAGCGCAATCCGCTCTGTTCGCATGTCCCGATCCTTCTCGATTCCAGTCGATTTTCATCAATCAATGAGGCAGGACCCGGTTCTGAACCAACAACAAAATGTGAAAATGGCTTCGGAACCCAATTCACCCCAAATATCGGGTTGCCCGCAACGTCATCCCCTGCGCTGTTGTCCACTTGCCCGGACGACATGCGGCGCCACGGTCCGTGGCACCGCCGCAACAGGGCCAGCGCAAACCGGCGGGCTTGCGCCTTTGGCCATAGGGCATTTCGCATAACGCCAAGAACCGCGGCGACGGCCCCGCTAGCAATTGCGCTGGAATGAGGGAATCCGTCGATGCCGACTGCAATACCGGCCTGTGCGCAAAACACCACAACGGCCGCCATCCTGCGTAACAGGCTGCTCGTGACTGCGGCGCTGGCGCCGCTGGTGCTTGCCGCGCTGCCCGTCCTTACAACCGTCCCGGCGCTCGCGGCCTGCACTGTGGCCGGCACCGGCACGATTGGCGCGCTCAATTCGGGCGATGTCGCGACCTGCACCGGCCTCGGCAACACCGACCACATCAACGCCACCGGCGGCAGCAACGTCACGGTCAACGTCGGCGACGGTACCTTGACGTCGCTCCTGCCGGGCGCCGGGATTCCCGCGATCGTGTTCGACGGCACCATCGCTTCGCATGTCACCGTCAACGATCAGGCGACAGCTTCGACCTACAGCGGAGCCGTGCTGCTCTCCAACGGATCAAGCCACAACAATGTGACGATCGCGGCTGGCGGGATCGCGGAAGGTACGGGCAACGCCGAAGCGGCCATCGTCATCGACAATTCGAACAGCAATCTCGTCAACATTCGCGGGACGGTCGTCGGCACCGGAGGAAACACGACGGGACTGCGGATCAGCGGCACGTCCAGCGACAATGTCGTCCTTGTCTATCAGGGTGGATCGATCGGCGGCGGCCATACCGGCGTGCAGCTCATTGCCGGCGGCAATACCCTCATCAATGGCGGCGTGATTTCGGGCGGCTTCTTCATCGCCATCCAGGGCTCTTCCGGCACCGACACTGTCCTCAATGCCGGAACCATCTCCGGCGGCGGCAGCGGAGCGATCGACCTGTCCGGAGGCGATGACCTGCTGGGCCTCGCCCCGGGCTCGACGATCACCGGAAATGTTCGCGGCGGGACCGGCACCGACACGCTGAACCTTGGCAGCAGCGGCAGCGCCTCGTTCGATCTCGGCAATCTCGGAGCCGGCCTTCAATTCGACGAGTTCGAGCAACTGACAAAGACCGGCACCTCGGTCTGGACGCTGACCGGCACCACCGCCTTCAACGGAGCCACCACGGTGGACGCGGGCGGCCTGATCGTGAACGGCACGCTGCCATCGGTCGTCACCGTCAACGGCGGCTATCTCGGCGGCACCGGCACGGTCGGCGGCATCGTCGTCAACAATGGCGGCATGGTCGTATCAGGCAATTCAATCGGGACCCTCAATGTCAGCGGCAACGTGACCTTCAACGCCGGCTCGACCTTTCAGGTCGAGATCAATCCCGGCGGCCAGTCCGACAAGATCGCAGCGACCGGGACGGCGACACTCAATGGCGGCACGGTGCAGATCGTGCCGCTCGGCGCGGGCTTCCTCGCCAACACCCAATATACGATCCTGACCGCGACCGGCGGCGTCACCGGCACGTTCGCGACGCTCACGACCTCGGGCAGCCCGCTGGTCTCGGGGCAACTCAGCTACGATGCCAGCAATGTCTACTTCCTTCTGCAACAGATCGGCGGCTTCGGAACGCTGTCGGGCCTGACCCCGAACCAGACGGCGGTGGCCGGCGCGCTGGATCAGGCGCAGTCCGGCGGCGCATCCGGTCCGCTCGGCACCGCGATCAATACGCTCGCCGCGCTCAATACATCAGGCATCAAGGCCGGCCTCGACGATCTCGCCGGGCAGATTCACGCCGACGGTCGCCGCTTCACCGCGGACCAGGCCGACATGTTCCAGAGCTTCATGTGGAACGCCGGCACGCAGTCGCGCGGCGAGAGCGTGCGGATGTCAGCCACAGCCTACGCCGAGGCGCCGGTGGACCCGATCGGCAAGGCGCTGCGGGGTCGCCGCGCTGCACCGGTGCAGAGCATCTGGTTCGGCGGCTACGGAAATTGGGACAAGGTGGCGGCGAGCAACATTGCTTTCGGGACCAGCACGGCCGTTGGCGGCGCGGCCCTCGGCGCCGATCTCTGGAACCTGCCGGGCTTCACGGCCGGCCTTGCGATCGGCGCATCGACCGGTCAGTTGCGCATGGCGGGCCGGGCCGACCGCATCGACGCCAATGCCGGTCATGCCGGCTTCTACGCACGCGGTGAAGCGGGAGGATTCAATCTCGCATCCGCCATCAGCTATTCCTTCGCGGCGCTGGAATCCTCCCGCACGATCTCGTTCCTGGGACAGACTGCAACGGCTTCCTCGCGGGCGAATACCTTTGCCGCGTCGTTCGGCATCGCACGTCCATTCGAGACCGGATGGGGTTTTGCGGCCGAGCCGTTCGCCAAGGCCGACTGGTATTCAACGCGCCAGGGCAGCTTCTCCGAGACCGGCGCGCCCGGCGTCAATCAGCTGGTGCGCGCCGGCAGCTTCGACGTCGGCTACGGCACGGCCGGCTTGCGCACCCATCACCGCATGATGATGCCGAACGGTCACGCGGCGCAGTTCGGCGCGACCCTTGCCGTACGCCATGAGTTTTCCGGCAACGCAGCAACCATTACCGCTGCGCTCGAAGGCGCGCCCGGCATTCCGTTCGCGATCACCGGCGTCGAGCGCGCGCGCACGGTGGCGCTCACCGGTGCCGAGATCCGATGGGACCTCACGGCCGCGACATCGTTCAAGGCATCCTACGAGGGCGCGTTCGCGCCGGGATATGACCGGCATACCCTTCGGGGCGTTGTCCGCAGCGAATTCTAAAGCATGATCCGGAAAAGTGCGCAGCGGTTTTCCGAAAAGATCATGCTTAAACAGACAACTTGAAGCGAAGCCCTACTCCACCTTGCCGATCTTCTTCACCGCCGCGATCAGCCGCTTGCTGTCGGTCGCGACGAATTGGGCGAAGGCCGGCGCATCCTGATAGGCGACGAGGCTGCCCGAGGTTTCGAAGGCCTTGAGCACCTCGGGACTCGCCATCACCTGTGCCATCGCCTCGCGCAGGCGGGTCGCGATCGGCGCGGGAAGAGAGCTCTGTGCGAACAGCCCGGCCCAGATATACATCTCGACGTCCTTGTAGCCGAGCTCCTGGAAGGTCGGCACATCGGGAAAGCTCGCGATGCGCTGGGCGCCGCAATTGCCGAGCACGCGGAGCTTGCCGTCGTCGACCTGCGGCTTCAGCGTCCCCGGTGCGGCGGCGATCGCCTGCACGGTCCCACCGAGGATTGCGGTGAGCGCGGGACCCGCGCCACGGAACGGCACGTGCAGCAGCTTGATGCCGGCACTGTTGGCGAACATCTCCATCGCCACATGCAGCGTCCCGTAAGGGCCTGACGAGC
>NZ_AJQF01000105.1:0-32121 GCF_000261705.1 Bradyrhizobium genomosp. III
CGCGTCCTCGACGAAATCCTGCGCCGTTTTCCATGGCGCGGAGGCCGGCACCGCCAGCAGCGTGGGATCGGCGAGCACGCGCGCGATCGGCATGAACTGCGAGACCTCGTAGGCGGCGGGACGGTCGAACAGCCGGTCGGCCTCGGGGAGCACCGCGAGCGAGGACAGCGTCATCAGCAGCGTGTAGCCATCGGGCTCGGCGCGTGCCGCCGCGGCATTGCCGACCGAGCCGCCGCCGCCTCCGGCACGGTTGTCGACGATGACGGCCTTGCCGAGGATCCGCTCCAGCGCCATCGCCACCGGCCGCGCGGCGAGATCGGCCTGTCCGCCCGCGGGAAACGGCACGATCATGGTGATGTTGCGGGCGGGGTAGGTTTGCGCAGAGGCCGGTCCGGGTAACGCAGCGCGCAGCAACGGCAGTGCAGCAGCGGCGCGCAGGACGTCGCGTCGATCCATGGCAGGTCCCTCTCCCGAATTTTCTTGTTTCGCACCCAGCCTAGCGCCGCGATCGGCAAGAACAAGATCTTTACGAAGCGTTAGCCATGTTCGGCCGAGCCCGGAACGCATGCCTGGAGCCGCTGTTGCCCTCTTGAGGGAGTTCGTGATGCCAAACATTGGAACCATCGATGTCGCCCTGGACGAGATGCTGGTGAATCTCGCCGCGATCGTTCTGCGGCTTGCAAGGCCCGAAGTGACGCGTACGCCGGAAGCGCGCCGCGCATTGGCGCAATCGGTCCATCAATATGCGGTTTGTGCGAAGCGTTCGAGAGACCCTCGCGTTCACGAATTGAAGTCGCAGCTGGAAGAAACGCTGAAGCCAAGCCTGCGTATCGTCGCGATCGACGGCGTGAAGGTGGCGTAGGCGAACACCGTCATTGATGCCGCCCGCTTTCCTACGACGCCTTGACCTTCCCGCGCGTCCGCCGCTTGCAGGTGCCCGGCAACTTGGCCGCGAGGAAATCGCCGAGGGCTTCGACGCGGGCGGGACGCGGGCCGCCGGGCGGCGTCACCAGGTGCACGGCGCCTTCGGCCTGCTTCCAATCCTTCAGGATCACTTCGACGGCGCCCGATGAGATCGCTTCGCCAACGATGAACTCGGGCAGCTCGGCGATGCCGAGGCCCGCAATCAGCGCCGGCATCACGGCTTCGCCGTTGTTGACGCGGAGCTGTCCACCCGGGCGCACGCTGGCCTGCTCGCCGGCGGAATTGGTGTAGTGCCAGATGTTGGGCGTCGACATATAGGCGTAGCTGAAGCATTTGTGCTCGGCCAGATGCATCGGATGCGTCGGCCGGCCGTGCTTCTTCAGATAGGACGGCGCGGCCACGGTGAAGCGCGGCATGGTGAAGAGCCGCCGCGCGATCAGCGAGGAGTCCGGCAGCCGCGCGATCCGCACCGCCATGTCAAAACCCTCGCCGATCAGGTCGACGGTCGCATCGCTCAAATGCAGATCGACCGAGACTTCCGGATAGGCCTCGAAGAACTCAGGCAGCAGCGGCGCCACCGCCTTGATGCCGAACGTCATGGGCACGGCGAGCCGCACCAGGCCTCGCGGCGCCACCGATTGCGCCAGCGCCTCGTTCTCCGCCGCTTCGCCGTCGGTCAGCAGCCGCGTCGCACGCTCGGCGAGCTTGTGCCCGGCATCGGTCAGCGCAAGCCGGCGTGAGGTGCGGTTGAACAGCCGGGCGCCGAGCCGCTCCTCCAGCCGTGTCACCGCCTTGGACACCGTGGCCTTGGACATGACGAGCTCGCTCGCGGCCCCCGCAAACGACCGTAACTCCACAACTTTCGCAAAGATCGCGAGCGCCTCGAAATTAGGGAGTTTTGCCATCAGGGCCATCCAATCGGGGCATCTATGGAAACAATGCGTTTCAACAGTTTCTATTTCTATACCACAAGCGGAGGCTTATCCAAGGGTCAATCGCAAACCTACGCAATGGAGAAATCCAATGACCAAGAAGCTCTCAGGCAAGGTCGCCCTCGTCACCGGCGGTTCGCGCGGCATCGGCGCGGCCTCTGCCCGCGCTCTCGCAGACCAAGGCGCGGATGTCGCCATCAGCTACGTGGCCTCGCCGGACAAGGCGGAAGCCGTCGTCACCGAGTTGAAGGCCAAGGGCGTCAGGGCCCGCGCTTTCAGGGCGGACCAGGCTTCCGCCAAGGACGTCACGCAGCTCGTCAACGACGTCGCCAAGGAATTCGGCCATCTCGACATCCTCGTCAACAATGCCGGCGTTGCCACTGGCGGTGCCATCGACGAGGCCAATGCCGACACGGATGCCCTCGCCCGCCAGGATCAAGTCAACGTGCACGGCGTGATCGCGGCGATCCGCGCCGCCTCGCAGCTGATGGGTGAAGGCGGCCGCATCGTCACCGTCGGCTCCATGCTCGCCGACCGCGCCTCGTTCCCTGGGCTTGCCGACTACGTCGCCACCAAAGCCGCCGTGGTTGGTTACACCAAGGGCGCGGCACGCGACCTCGGTCCGCGCGGCATCACCGTGAACGTGGTGCAGCCCGGCTCGATCGACACCGACATGAACCCGAAGGATGGCGGCGAGTTCGCCGAGACCCAGCGCAAGCAGCACGCATTGCAACGCTTCGGCCGTCCGGAGGAAGTCGCCGCCGGCATCGTCTTCCTCGCAAGCCCGGACGCCTCCTTCGTCACCGGCACGGTGCTCAACGTCGACGGCGGGTTCGGCGCCTGATCGAGGCGCCAACCACCCACACAGGAATTACGCAAATGATCGAACTCAGACCTTTCAATAAGCTCGGCGGCGCCGATCACGGCTGGCTCAAGGCCAAGCATCACTTCTCCTTCGCTGGCCATTACGACCCGAACAACATGGGTCACGGCGCATTGCGGGTGTGGAACGACGACGAGATCGCGCCCAACACCGGCTTTCCCGCTCATCCCCACGCCAACATGGAGATCATCACCTATGTGCGCGAGGGCGCGATCACGCACCAGGACAGCCTCGGCAACGAAGGCCGCACTGAAGCGGGCGACGTGCAGGTGATGAGCGCGGGCAGCGGCATCCGCCACTCCGAGTACAATCTGGAGCCGACCCAGACGCGGATCTTCCAGATCTGGATCGAGCCGACGACGCGCGGCGGACAGCCGACCTGGGGTTCGAAGCCGTTTCCGAAAGCGGATCGCTCCGGCAAGCTCGTCACCATCGCGAGCGGCTTCGATGACGATGCAGACGCGCTGCCGATCCGCGCCGATGCGCGGGTGCTCGCAACTACGCTGAAGGCCGGCGAGAGCGCGGAGTACGCGCCGCAGAAGGCGCGGCATCTCTACCTGGTGCCTGCGGCAGGTTCAGTCGAGATCAACGGCGTGCGCGTCAACGCCCGCGACGGCGCCGCGATCCGCAACGAGGAGCGGCTGAAGATCACCGCGCTCGAGGACACCGAGCTCGTGCTCGTCGACGCGGCGTAACCGCTCTCTCCGTCATGGCCGGGCATAGCCGTCTGAAGGACGGCGTCGCTTCCGCCAGGCTATGTCCCGGCCATCCACGCCTCAAGCAACCATTCAAACTAATCCCCCCAACGGAGACCACCATGACCAAAGTTCTCGTCCTCTATTATTCCGCCTATGGCCATATCGAAGCGATGGCCAACGCCGTCGCCGAAGGCGCGCGCGAGGCCGGCGCCACCGTCGACGTCAAGCGCGTGCCGGAGCTGGTGCCGGCCGAGGTCGCGAAAGCCTCCTATTACAAGGTCGATCAGGCCGCCCCCGTCGCCAAGATTGAGGATCTCGCCAATTACGATGCGATCATCGTCGGCACCGGCACCCGCTTCGGCCGCATGGCCTCGCAGATGGCGAACTTCCTCGATCAGGCCGGCGGGCTCTGGGCCAAGGGCGCGCTGCACGGCAAGGTCGGCGGCGCCTTCACGTCCACCGCGACCCAGCATGGCGGCCAGGAGACGACGCTGTTCTCGATCATCACCAACCTCCTGCATTTCGGCATGGTCGTGGTCGGCATGAACTACGGCTTCGCCGGCCAGATGAAGCTCGACGAGGTCACCGGCGGCGCACCCTACGGCGCCACCACGATCACCGGCGGCGACGGCAGTCGCCAGCCCAGCGCCAACGAGCTCGCCGGCGCGCGCTATCAGGGACGCCAGATCGCGGAGACCGCCAGGAAGCTCCACGGCTGAGCTCCATGGCTGATCGGTAGCGCCGATGCGTCGCGGCATTCCCGTCGGGAGTGCCGCTTCAGCGTGTTCCCTTGCCCATGGCGCGCGCCGCAAGGGCGGCCGCCGCGGGATGGCGGCGCAGGCCCTGCGCGGCATGGTCGCGCCATGCGAAAGGAACGCCGCGCCAGGACAGCGCGATGCTGACGTCGGTCAGCGGCACCCTCTCGGCACCGAAGCGCCGCTTGTAATCCTGGTTGCCGATGCTGAGGTCGAAACGGCGCACGCCCTCTGCATGCAGCGCCGCCATCGTGCGCTCGGCGACGAGCAGCCCCGGCGAGCAGCTCGACCATGAATTGCCGGCGTGGCTGATGCGCAAGAGGTAGTAGGTCGCGCCGGATCTGACGCCGAACGCGGTGGCGACAATACCCTTATCGCAGACGAGCGCTGTGACGACCGCATAACCTTCCGCGACGCCCTGGCGGGCGACCTCGCGGTAAAACCGCGCATGGGCGTCGTCGTTGAGGACGAACCGCGAGCCGAGCTGACGCATGCGCGCCTGCTGCTGGACATCCGTCACGTCAAGGAGCTCATGCGCGCGCGCAACGTCCGCGGCGATCTCGAACCGCGCTCCTTCGTGCCGGCTGAAGACGCGCCAGCAACGCGGCATCTGCATGCGCTTGATCGAGGCCTGGTAGTCCTCATAGTCGTCGCCCAGCAGCACGACATTGCCGTTGAGCGATGAGGATCCGATCCGCCCGAGCGACACCAGCGGATTCGGCTTGCCGCCGACCTGGGCCGGCATCTTCCTCAGGCGAAGCAAGTCGAAGCGATCCGGCAAGGCGCGCATCGCCTCGACCAGTGCCCCGCCGATCGCATCCATCGCCGCCGCGTCCAACGCGGCATCGAGCGCCAGGATCGGCGCGTTGTTGTCGGAGACGCCGAGATCTGCGAATTCGACGATGCGGATGCCGCGCCTGATGTGGCTGACCATCGGCACGACCGCGATATCCTTGCCGGTGGCGGCATCCGAGATCATCGCGATCAGCGGCGCAAAATCGTGAAACGCCTCATACCATGCATCGAGCCAGTAACCATGCTGGAATGCGGTGCGATGCCCGGCGTTCAGACGCGACGCGGCCTGCCGCCAGTCACGCACGAAATCGACAGCGACGTTCGACGTGCTGGACACGAGGCCATCTGGTTGCTCGACGCTGAGGAACGTCATCTGCGGGGCATACGATTACTGAATGTTTCGAGATAGATTATGTTTGTCGCACATCACAAGAGACGTAGCCGCTCAATCGTTAAGCCGATGCCACCATCGCCCCGGCTGCGACAAGCTGTCAGCGCTCCGGTTCCATCGGCTCGACGCATTGGAACCTGGCGAGGAAATGCAGGCCCGCCACCGCGAGCGCGAACATGAACCAGATCGGATTTTGCCGTTCGAGCAGGAAGGTCTCCGTCGCGCCGTAGTACAGGCCGAACAGCCACACGGTCAGGAACAGCTTTGCCAGCGCCCCACTGCGGCTGTGAGCCTGGGCTGACTGGAAATTGCCGAGCGGTGCGAGCACGAACACGAGAATCACGAGCAGCAGCCCCGGCAGACCGATGGTGACCGCGAGGTCGAGATAGCTGTTGTGGCTGTGCGCCGCCGACGTCGCCCATTCGGCGCCCTGGGCGGTCTGCCGTGCGGTGACATCATCCCAGAAGGCCGCATAGCCGTGACCGATGATCGGCTTCTCGGCGACGGCCGCGAGCGCGAACTCCCAGATCGCGGAGCGGCCGGTGAAGGTCGGATCGAGCGGCAGCAAGCGCGTCATCGCTCCCAACGCCGGGCTCAAGACACTGCCGACCGTCAGCAGGTTCATCACGATCAGCGGCACGAAGCAGATGATCCGCTTCAGCCACAGGCTTGGCGTCACGTAGACCAGCGACGCGAGCGCGTAGATCGCAAGGCACAGCACCGTCGAGGTCTTGCCGCCGGTGAAGATCAGGAAGATGCCGGCCAGCGCGGCGATCGCCGGTCCCATCACGAACGAGCCGACGGCGGTCAGGTAGATGCCGACATAGACCAGGATGGTCATCACGGGCGAGGCGATGTTCTTATGGCCAAAACTGCCGCGCCAGTCGCCGGCAAGCTGCGGCTCGCCGATATCGAACGCGGTATGGATCGAATAGTGCGGCGCGAGGAAGACACCGAGATAGCAGAGCGCGAGCAGCACCAGCGCGGCAGCACCCAGGCACAGATTGAAGCTGCGCTGCCTCGGCGGCAGCAAGGGCAGCAGGACGGCGAGCGATGTCACGCTGGCGGCGAGCACGAAGCGCTGGATCGAAACGCCGCGGCTCTCAGAGAGGACGATGTTGATCACCAACCAGCCCACGAGGCAGAGATGAAGCGGCGTCACCAGGGTCTTCAGCGCCGGCGCATCCGTGGTGGCGACGAGCAGCACCGCGACCGCAGCGAGCAGTTCCCAGGAAACATAGGCCAGCGCCATCCGTCCGCCGACGACGGTGGTGACATCGGGATTGCGCAGGTCCGGGAACGGATCGAGCGTCACCAGCACCAGCAGCAGCGAGGCGACGGCGACCAGGCAGCGCGCCGCCTGCACGGCATTCAGCTCCGCCAGGCCGTCGCGGAAGGCGCGACCCAACGATCGGGCCTCGAGGCCGGTGGTGTCGGCGGCGCTGCGGTCCATGGTTCAGGACACCTGGTGACGCCGGGGAAGCTCCAGGTCGTGGCTTAACCCCATCGAGCGTCCATCGACCGGGTTAGCGGGGGCCTGCGACGCCGCCGGCTGCCGCACGATGCTCCGCGCGATCTCGTAATATTGCAGCGCCCGTTGCTCCAGCGTGAGGCTGTCCAGGACATAGCCGCGCGGATCGAACACGCCCGCAGCGCACCCTTCCCAGAAGTCGTCCCACCCCGCCTCGAACCCGGCGACGTCGACGAATTTGGCACCGCAGCGCTCATCCCAATACGGCACCGACGACACCGGCGCGAACTGCACGCGGTGCGGATAGTAATCGGGGTCTCGCCACGGGCCGCCCGGATCCCAGGCGAATACCGGCACGCCGCAAGACAAGGCCTGCTGATAGGCGATGCCCTGGCTCTCGTTCTGACACAGGAAGATCATCGCGCGCGAGGCCGCCAGCGCCGCCTGATAATCTTCCTCCTTGTAGCTGCCATAGCGCAGCTCCGCGAAGGAGCGCCCCTCTTTTCGCAGGCGGGCGCGGACGGGTTCGATCAACTCCGGCGCAAAACGCTCGCGATCCCAGTGGACCTTGTCGTAGATCAGCACGTCGACGGCCTTCTGCGAGGCCTGCGACGGCGCCCATAGATCGGTGTCGATACCGACCGGCCAGGCCTCCGTCTCGGGCCAGTACGGCCGGTACATGTCCACGTACCAGGGGCCGGGTACCACGACTTTCTTCACCGGCAGCCGCTTGAACAAATCAGGATCGTCGAGCGGATGATTGTGGGCGGCGACGCCGAGCAGGATCGGGTTCTTCCACGCGAACTTGTCGAGCAGGAAGGTGCGGCCGACGATGCAGGCCAGCTCTTCGGGATGCCGCGCGATGTAGCCGTAGTCGTTGACGCGGTAGCGGATGCCGAGCCGGTCGAGCCCCGCACAGAGATTGAGGAACACGCGAAGCTGGCCGCTCATGCGCGGCTCGCCGAGCAGCAAGCGGCGCGCCATGCGCCGCAGATGCCGGTCGCCGGGAAACCAGCGATCGTCCTTGTCCTCATAGAAGAGGTTGAGGATCATCGCATCTGGGTCGTGTTCGAATGTCTTTGCGGGCACTGGATTCCATCCGCGGCAACCGGATGCGCATTCTCGCATGGGACCGGCTGTCACTCTCTTCCAAATTTGCCACAGGCTTAATGCCAGCGGCTTAACGCTAATTGACGAAACCGGCGCCGCGCAGGCCTTCCCGGCAACGATCAGGCTGTAATGCGAGTATCATTCGCTGGGCATGCCCATGCTGCGATCAATCGCATCATCCATTCAGCGCATGCGTCCTGGTTAACAGACTCTTAAAGGCGAGCCGTGGCTCAGATCACCGCCGAAGACGTTCTCGATTTGCCGGCCACCACGCGCCTCGTTCCGGCGGGACGCCAGCCCCTGCCGTCGAGCTCGACCTCGTCGGTGTCCGTCGTCATTCCCGCCAAGAACGTTGCGGCCTATGTCGGCGAAACCCTCGCCAGCGCACTGGCGCAGGGCGAGGTGGGCGAAGTGATCGTCGTGGACGACGGCTCGACCGACGACACCACCGCCATCGTCCGCGGCATTCGCGATCCGCGGCTGCGCCTGATGACGAATGATTCCGCCGGCGTGTCGGCCGCGCGCAATCTCGGTGCGCGATATGCCCGCGGCGAATGGCTGCTGTTCCTCGATGCCGACGACCGCCTTCGCCCCGGCGCAGTGGCGGCACTGCTGGAGGCGGCACGCGGGGCTCCGCGGGCGGTGCTCGTCTATGGCGATTACAACACGATCGACAGCGAGGGACACCAGATCGGCCGGCGCGGCCTGCTGAAAGGGCGCCGGAAGCCGTCCGGCGACGTGCTGACGCGGCTCGCCGCCGGCAATTTCATCGTCAATGGCGGTATTGCGCTGGCACGCGCGGAAGCTTTCCGGGCCATCGGCGGTTTCGACACATCGCTGCGCTATTGTGAGGACTGGCACTGCTGGTGTCGCCTCGCCGCAATCGGCGAGTTCGAGTTCGCGCCAAAACTGCTGCTCGATTATCGCCTGCACACCGCCAACACCATGAACGCGGCGGTGCGGACGCCGAAGGACTTCTTCCCTGCCATCGCGAGGGTATTCGACGACGGACTGATCCTGGCACGCCTGCCCGAGGGCATGGCGGCCGGACTGCGCCTCGCCGCCGAACTTCATCTCATCACCTATTCGGCGATGCAGGCGGTTCGCTTCGGCCGATATCGCCAGGCTTTTGGCTATCTCGGAATGGTCGGCCGGCGCTCGCTCAAGGCGTTGCCGCGCGCCGCGGCCAGGACCGCCCTCGCCCGTTTCGGCATCTAATCGTCACGACACGATCTTCGAGGCCTCATAGGGCTTCGGCTCGATCCCGAATGCCGCGAGCATCGAGCCGAGCGCGACCATCACCGGATGCATCGCGACGACGGCCTTCGACGACGTCAACAAACCTGCGGACCGAACCAGCGAGAGCGGCAATCGCCCGAGCATCTGCGCGAACACCCCCGCTCGCGCCGCCGCGCCCTGCGCGGCCTTGTACTGCACGCGGTAATTGATCGCGCCGATGCGCAGGCCACGCTTGGCGATCCAGCCGAGGCTGGTGCGGCTTTGCGGCACGGTCTCGGTGATGACGGCCTCCGCCGTCCAGTGGAAGATCATGCCGGCATCACGGCACCGCACGAAGAAATCACAATCGCCGCCGCCGAGGAAATTGAAGCGCAGGTCGAACGCGGGACGGTCGAACCGCTCGAAGGCGGCGCGCGTGATCAGACAATTGCCGCAGCCATAGATCAGCGGCACAGCGCCGGAATAGTCGTAGGCGGGACAAAAGGCGGGATGACGCGAAAGCCACGGCTTGCTGTCATCGTCGAACATCGGCAGCACCGGCCCGCCGACCACGTCGGCGCCAGTCGCCTCCGCGGTACGGACCATCAGCTCGAGCCAGTCGCTTGATGCGATCTCGTCGTCATCGATCATCAGGAAGCGGGTTGCGGCAGGAAACAGTGCCTGCGCCGTCTCGAACGCAGCATTGATGGCCTGGCAATTGCCCTGCCGCTTCTCGACAAGGCAGACGCCCTGCAGCCTGCCGGCGGCCAGAAATTCCGCGGCAACCGGCGCGCTCTCGCGCTGCGTGGCATCGTTCTCGACCATGACGACGGCAAAGGACCGCGGGGTCCGCTGGTTCGCCAGCGACTCCAGCGTCAGCCGCAGGTGCTCCGGCCGGCGAAAGCAGGGAATGCAGACGACGATACCGACCGACAGGTCGATGACCCCGGAGCTCGCCGCGATCTCCCGGTTGGGATCGCGCACGGCATCCGAGATACGCGTGGCAGACAGGTCTGTCGGGATCAATGTCATGACGTTCTAGATGTCCGAGATATATTGAAAAAGCCCTGCTTCATTCGTACGTCCCGCGACGGCACATCGTCGCGGGACAGATGCGTCCCAAAACGAACGGCCAGTTGATGGCGCCTCACGCGGGTCTCCCGGCGGTCCCAAGACAACATCATGCGTTTAACTGCTTTCGTCTGTTTCTCCCGCGAAATCATGCGCATGTGGTACTGCAATTCGCGGTCCATGCGCCGACGAAGACCCAACATGAACAATGCCGTAGTTAATGCGCATGCGCATTAACCCGACCGTAAGCACTGCGACCGGTGAGACGGCGCGGCATCGGATTTGCTCTTCGGGCTCGCGATATTTTTCCTGTAAATTTGAATAGAACAAGCGCGGTCAGAAAATATGAACAAGCCAGCCACGATCGATTTTGCGACAGCCACGGCGATCCAGATTCCCGCGGCCGCGGCCCCCGTCCAGGCACTTCACGATCTCGTCCCCGGCGAAGCCCGCGACAGCCTGCTCGCAGTTCACGACGTGCTGCGCCGTGAACTGCCGCAAGGCCAGCTCGCCATCTATGAAGCCGGCGGCGGCTCGTGCAGCGTCCTGCCGCCGGAATTGCCTGGACGCAGCAAGGTCACCGTCGTCGACATCGACGAGGACCAGGTCCGCAACAACACCTACGCGGATGAGGCGATCCTCGGCGACGTGCAGACCTATCGCTTCGGACGCGAGACCTTCGATCTCGTGATCTGCTACAACGTGATCGAGCATCTGCCCCATGTCGACGCCGCGCTCCTGAACTTCCGCGATGCGCTCAAGCGCGGCGGGCTGATCCTGATCGGCGCGCCCAATCCCCGCTCGCTCTCCGGAATCGTCACCAAATACTCGCCGCACTGGTTTCACGTCTGGTTCTACCGGCACATCCGCGGCATCAAGGATGCCGGCATGCCCGGTGAGCCGCCATTCCCGACCTTCTTCCATCCGCTGGTGACGCTGCCCCGGCTCGAAGCCTTCGCGGCTGCCAACGGCCTTGAGATGATCTACCGCCGCGAGGTCGAAAGTCCGCGCTATCCCGAGATGCGCCGGCGCAAGCCGCTGTTCGCGGCGCTCGTGGACGCCGGCGCGGCCGTGCTGAATACCATGCTCTCGCGTGGGACCGACGTCCGTCGCGGCGACTATCACGTCATCCTGCGGAAGAGCTGACGGTCATGGCGCGCGCGCGGCTCATTGCAGAACAAGCCGAGCCTCGCGGCCAAGCCGTGCGCGGTAACGAACTGTTAATCTCAAGGGAGCCCCGGCGTCGCTGGCGTCACGAGGACGCACTGCGGAGTGGCATGCGCTTAAACGCTTTGTTTGCCATTTCGGTGAATAGTCCCTCAATGAGTATGGTTAATTTTCCCTGTTGCGTTGATTGGGCACCTATATCCCGGGTGCATGGCGTAGAGCGAAGAGTAGCCCCTCAGCCTGCGGCAGTTGGAATGAAAGCTGGGGATCATGCTTGACTATAACCAGCCGATAGATCGGGCCGGACCGGAGTCGCCGCAACAACGGCCCCAGGCCGGCTTCAACGTGCTGGAGCTCGCCAATCTGCTCTGGCGGCGCAAGGTCGCGATTGCCGCGGCTGCCCTGCTCGGCGCAACTCTTGCCGTTACCGTGGGCAAGAGCCTGACGCCCCGCTACACCGCCACCGCCCAGCTCTATGTCGATCCGCGCGAGCTTCAGCTCGTCGATCGTGAGCTCACGCCGCGCGCGCAGGACGTCTCCGGCATGTCCATGGTGGTGGAGAGCCAGGCGCGGCTGATCACCTCCAACAGCGTGCTGCTCAAGGTGATCCAGCAGGCGGGTCTCGACAAGGACGCGGAATTCGGCGGCGGCAGCGACGGCCAGAGCCTGATGTCGCCGCTGCTCGGCCTGATCGGCCTGCAGCCCCGCGCTCCCTCCGCGGCGGACAACAAGGAAGTGCAGCTTGCGGCGCTCGAGGCGCTGAACCGGCACATCACGATCCGCAAGACCGAGAAGAGCTTCATCGTCGACATCGAGGTCTGGTCGACGGATCCGGCGAAAGCGGCGATGCTCGCCAACACGCTGACCAATGCCTACCTCACCGAATCCCGCAACTCACAGGCTTCGGCCGCACGGCGCGCCACCAACGATCTCTCCGGCCGCCTCAAGGAGCTGCGCGAGCGGCTGCGCAACGCCGAGACCGCGCTCGCGACCTACAAGGCCCAGAACAATTTCGTCGGCACTCAGGATGCACTGATCAGCGATCAGCAGCTTTCCGCCAGCAACCAGCGGCTTTCCGCAGCCCGCGCGGCGACGATGGATGCGCAGGCGCGGCTCGATCAGATCGAGGCGAGCCGCCGTACCGCTGCCGATGCCGGCGCGATCCCGGAAGCGCTGCAATCGCCGACGATCGCGAATTTGCGCGCGCAATATGCCGATGCCCGCAAGAAATATGCTGAGCAGGCCGGCGAGCTCGGGCCGCGCCATCCGGCGCTGCGCCAGACCGAGAAGCAGGTCGAGGATCTCAAGCGCACCATCAGCGAGGAGATCGATCGCTTCGCCCAGTCGGCCAAGAACGATCTGACGCGCGCTCGCGACTATGAGGCCTCGCTGAACCGGGCGATGGAAGCGCAGAAGCGGCAGAGCGTGCAGCTCAGCCAGGCCGCCGTCCGCCTGCGCGAACTCGAGCGCGAGGCCGATGCCAGCCGCGACGTCTATCAATCCTTCCTCAAGCGCTCGCGCGAGACCGAGGAGCAGGAGACGCTGAACACCTCGGCGGCCCGCGTCATCGGCGAAGCGACGGTGCCGCAGCGGCGCTCATTCCCGCCCGCCATGAGCCTGTTCGCCATGATCGGCTTCGTCTTCGGCGCGCTCGCGGCGTCAAGCTGGTTCGCCGCGGTCGAACTCCTGCTCGTCGGCGCACCGGCGCCCGCACCGGCCCGCCGTGAGCGCAAGCCGGCACCGGAGAGAACGCGCCCTTCCGAGGCTTTGCCGGCTCCGGAAGCTCCGCAGCCTCCGCAGGTCTCGCGACCTCAGGAAGTGGCGCAGGCCCTGCCCGAACTTGCCGCGCCATCGCTGCAGCCTGCGATGGTCGAAAAGCCCCTGATCGAAAAGCCGCTGATCGCGCGCCTCCAGGAGGCCGACGTCATCCACACGCTCGGAGCCATTCTCGCCACCGGCGGCGGCGTCGACCTCACCCGGCTGGGCTGGCCGACGTTGCGGCCCGGCTTTCCCCTGACGAAACTGCTCAACGCCTGGCGCGATATGCGAGCTGCCGTGGCCCGGCGCGCCGGCGACAAGACGATGCCGGTCATCGCGCTGGTCGGCGCCGGCGACACCACCGGACGCAGCGTGATCGCGCTGAATTTCGCGCTCGCTGCGGCGCGCGACGGCGCCCGCGTGCTGATGATCGATGCCGACCATCTGGCCCACGCGCTCTCGAACAAGGTCAGCCGCCCCGGCAAGAGCGAGCCGAGCAGGCTCGGCTGGCTCTCGATCGGCAGCAAGGCCGCACGCGAGATCAAGACGGTCAACGGCATTTCGGTGCTGCCGGCCGGCGAGGGTGATGCCGGCAAGGCTGCCGACGCGATCCGCAAGGCGATTGCGCAGGCGCGCGCCGCAGGCGGCTATGACCTCGTGATCCTCGACGGCCCCGCGATGCCGCTCTCGGCCGGCGGCCGCAAGCTGCTCGAGGACACCGACGCGCTGGTGGCGGTGCTGCCAACCAGCCTCGACATCAATGACAGCCTGGAAGAGATCCTGACCGCGCTGGGCCGCGCCGAGCGCAAGCTCGTCGGCGTCGTGCTGGACGAGCTCACCCCTGCAATCCAAACGCGCCAGCGAGGCAGACAATATGCTTGAGCGTCGCGTCAACCTCGACGGACGGGCAGCAACGGCCGACGTGCCGCGAATCACCGTCGGCGGGCTCCGCATGGCCGCGATCGATCTCGAAGCGACCGCCGATTTCATGATCGAGGCGACCGATCCCGACAATCGCATCGGACGTCCGCTGTTCATGACCTCGGCCAATGGCGAGGTGCTGGCGCGCTGCTCGACGGAACCGCAGACCGAGCGCCTGTTCCGCGCCGCCGACCTGATCAATGCCGACGGCCAGCCGCTGGTGGCGGCCTCGAGGCTGCAATCCTGGTTTCCCCTGCCCGAGCGCGTCGCGACCACGGACCTGTTCCACGTCGTCGCGCGCAAGGCGGAGGCGGTCGGCCGCACCTTCTACATGTTCGGCGCCAGCGAGGCCGAAAACATCGTGGCCGTCGAGAACGTCCAGAAGCTGTACCCGGACCTCAAGATCATCGGGCGCAGCCATGGCTATCTGCGAGGCGAGGCGCTGCGCGCCAAGGTCGAGGAGATCAATGCGCTTGCGCCGGACTATCTGTGGGTCGCGCTCGGCGTGCCCAACGAGCAGGCATTCGTGGAAGAGTTCACGCCGTACCTCACCAATGTTGGCGTTATCAAGACATCGGGCGGCCTCTTCAACTTTTTGTCGGGCAGCCGTTCCCGCGCGCCGCAATGGATGCAGAAGGTCGGACTCGAATGGGCGTGGCGCACCTTGCTCGAGCCGCGCCGCCTGTTCTGGCGCTATTTGACCACCAACCCCCGCGCGCTCTATCTTCTCTTCAGCCGCAACCGACCACTCCGCTAAGAGAAGAGCATAAGACGATATGACCGACCGACCGACTGTCCTCGTCACTGGGGGCGCGGGCTACATTGGCTCGCATGCCTGCCGCGCATTGACCGCCGCCGGCTACCAGCCCGTCGTTTATGACAATCTCTCGACAGGTCATCGCAGCTTCGTTGCCGGCCCCCTGGTGACGGGCGATCTGCTCGACGGCACGGCGCTGGCACGCGCCTTCGCCGACCACAAAATCACGGCGGTGATGCATTTCGCGGCGGCCAGCCTGGTCGGCGAGTCCATGACCGATCCGCAGAAATACTACATCAACAACGTTCAGGGCACGCTGTCGCTGCTGCAGGCGATGCGCAACGCAGGCTGCCATCGCATCGTGTTCTCCTCGACCGGCGCCGTCTACGGCAATGCCGATTCCAAGGAGCTGCCGGAAGACTTTCCCTGCGTTCCGATCAACCCCTATGGCGCGTCAAAATGGATGATCGAGCGGATGCTCGCCGATTACCGCTCGGCCTACGGCTTCGGCGCGTTCTGCCTGCGCTATTTCAACGCCAGCGGCGCCGATCCGGCCGGCGGCATCGGCGAGCTGCGCGACAATGAAACCCATCTCATTCCCCGGGCCATGATGGCGCTGCAGGGCCATGTCGACTTCGCGGTGTTCGGCGACGACTACGACACGCCCGACGGAACCGCGATCCGCGACTACATCCACGTCACCGACCTCGCCGCGGCGCATGTCGCGGCCCTGAAGCTCCTGGAAGAGGGGCATGCCGGCGGCAGCTTCAATCTCGGCACCGGCTCCGGCTTTTCCGTGCGCGAGATCCTGAACGCGATCAGGCAGGAGACCGGCCGCGAGGTGCCGCATACCATCAAGCCGCGCCGCGCCGGCGATCCGACCTATCTGGTTGCGGATCCCTCCGCTGCGCGAAAGGTGCTGAACTTTGTGCCTGGCCATTCCGACCTGGCTACGGTCATCCGCACCGCCTGGGCCTGGCACCAGAAGGCGCATCCGTTCAGACCGCGTTAGGCAATCGGGGCACCCGCGCCTTGCTCAGCGGCGGCGTGAACGGCTAGACTGGGCCTTCGCTGCCGGCGACGATGCCGGCATGCCTGGCTCGTCCGAATGCGCGAGCCGATTTTTCCGAGCGTCAGGTCACGATCATTTCGGCGCGAAGGCCCGTCATCGGTCGCGGATTCCTGGGAGCATGGAACGAATGCATCAGGCCGCACGCCTGGAGTTCGAGCGCGTGATGGAGGAGTTTGCCCGCTGGCACATTGTGCCCGCGGACGAGCGCTCGCCTGCGCCCGCCTGGTGGTGGGGACCCGCGATGGCAGTGTTCGATGACCGGGAGCCGATGAGCTGCGCATGGTGCGCCGAACTCGGTTTGAACGAGGGCGCGAGCTTCGCCGATGGCGCGCACACGATTCTCGCGCTGTTCGTCGAACAGACATCGCTGACGGGACCGCAGGATTTTCCGAGCAAGGCCGAGGGCGGGGAACACGACGCCCGCGAGCTGCACCCGCAGCCGTCAGACGACAGCGCGTTTCAGCCGTGACGCTGCAGCTTCCATGGCCGCAACGTCCGGCTCCGGCTGGAGCGGCGGCGCGATAGGCAGGACCATCGGTCGCAACAGCCCGGCCATCTGCTTGGCTGGCAGCGGCTTCGAGATCAGGAAGCCCTGCATCTCGTCGCAGCCATGGGTGCGCAGGAACGCCTCCTGCTCGGCGTTCTCGACGCCTTCGGCGACGACGGTCATGCCGAGCGCCTTGCCCATGCTGATGATGGCCTGTGCGATCGCCTGGTCCTCCGAATCCTGCGGCAGGTCCCGTACGAAGGAGCGGTCGATCTTGATCGTGTCGATCGGGAAGTGCTTCATCAGCGACATCGACGAATAGCCGGTGCCGAAATCGTCGATGGCGAGGCGGATGCCGCGGCTCTGGATGGCATCGAGCACCTTGAGCGCGCGGCCGACATTGCGCATCATCATGCTCTCGGTGACCTCGAGCTGGAGCAGCACCGGCGACATGCCGCTGGCCGCCAGCGCCTCGTCGACGTCCTGCAACAGATGCTCGTCGGCGAACTGCCGCGGCGACAGGTTGACCGCCATCGACAACGGCAACAGGCCGCGGCGCTGCCAGGCCATGGCCTGCGCGCAGGCTTCCCTCAGCACCCAGCGGCCGATCGGCACGATCAGGCCGGTCTCCTCCGCAAGCGGGATGAACTGAGCCGGCGAGATGTTGCCGAGATCGGGATGCGCCCAGCGCAGCAGCGCTTCCACGCCGGTGATCTGGCCAGTCGCCATGTCGACCTTGGGCTGGTAGTTCAGCGAGAACTGCTCGCGCTCCAGCGCGCGGCGCAGCGCGCTCTCCAGCGACAGCCGCTCGATCGACTGCGTCGTCACTTCCTTGGAGAAGAAGCGGTAGCCGTTCTTGCCGTCCTCCTTGGCGAGATACATCGCCATGTCGGCGTTCTTGGTCAGGGTCTGCGCATCGGAGCCGTTGGCCGGATACATCGCGATACCGATCGAAGCCGTGGTGTGGCACTCGTGTCCGGCCAGCTCCATGGGCTCGGCGAGTGCAGCGAGCAGCCCGGTCGCGATGCGCTGGACGTCGTCGATCTCGCCGCACTGGTCGAGGATCACCACGAACTCGTCGCCGCCGAGGCGCGCCACGACGTCGCTTTCCCGCAGCGCGCCGCGCAAGCGATTTGCCACTTCGAGCAGGAGCAGGTCGCCGGCCTCATGGCCGAGCGAATCGTTGATGACCTTGAAGCGGTCGAGATCGATGAACAGCACCGCGAAACGGTGATCGTGGCGCTCCGCCGTTTCGATCGCCTCGCGCAAGAGCCCGTTGAAGGTCTCGCGATTCGGAAGGTCGGTCAGGCTGTCATGCGAGGCGAGGTACTCGATCCGCTCGTCCGCCTCGTTCTTCTCGTCGGCGCGATCGAAATTCTCCATCGCAAAGGATACGTTGTCGGCCAGACGCTGCAACAGCTCGACGAACTCGGCCGTGAAGGTAGCCGGCTCGGTCGACATGTAGATCATGACGCCGACGGCCTGGTCGTGCACGATGAGCGGAAATGCCGCGCCCGATCGCGCCCCGTCGCCGCGGACAACGGCGTGGAATGCGCTGACGCGATCGTCGTTGAGATAATCGTTGCTGATGCAGGGCTGGCGCGTGCGGAACGCCGTGCCGCTCATCCCGCGTCCTTCGGGACGCTCGGGGTCGATGGAGAGGCGAACGTTGCGCGTGGTGTCGGAAGACGGCCCGGCGCTCGCCACGATCTCCAGCTGGTCGCTGTCGGCCCTGGCCAGCGCGATCGTGGTCGAGGTGAACTTGGCGCCGTTCGACGCGGCAAGGCAGACGAGCTCGAACAGCTCGGCGCGCGACTTCGCCCGCATGATCGCTTCGTTGGTCGCGCTCAGAGCCGCGAACATGCGCGTCAGGCGCTCCTTCTGGGCATCGGTCCGGACCTTCTCCTCGGCGCGGTCGAAATTGTCGAGCGCGAAGGACACGTTTTCGGCAAGGCGCCCGAGCAGTTCGACCAGATCGGGCGTGAATGTGTCCTCCTCGGGCGCGAGGAAAAGCAGGATGCCGATCGGCTCCTGGCCCGCCTTTAGAAGCGGGAAGCTGGCGGCGGCCCGCGTTCCGTCCTCGATCGCCTTCGCCCGCCAGTATGCCGACCGCGGCTCGTTCAGATAGTCGTTCATGACGCTGGGCCGGCGAGTCCGGAGCGAGGTGCCGATGATCCCCTCGCCTTCGGGATGGTCGACGGAAATGCTGCAGGTCCGTCCAACCATTTGCTGCTGCAGTCGCCCCTTCACCGCGACGACGCGAACGAGCTCGTTTTCCGCGTCGATGATCCCGATCGTTGCCGACGCGAACACGTCGCCGAGAATAGCTGCCTGGCACGCGGCCTCGAACAGGTCCTCGCGCGTCTTGGCGCGCATGATCGCTTCATTGGTTGCGCTGAGCGCTTCGAACATTCCGCTCAGGCGATTGCGCTGCTTGTCCACCTGCGCCTTCTCCTCGGCGCGATCGAAGCCTTCCAGTGCGAAGGCGACGTTGGCCTGGAGCTTGCGCAGCAATTCGACGAATTCGGGTGTGAACGTGCCGCACTCCGGAGAGTTGAACAGGAACACGCCTTCGACACGGTCGCCGTTGAAGAGCGGCAACGCCGCGGAGGACGCGATCCCGTTGCGGCGGGCGCTGGCGTGCCACGGCGCGATGCGCTCGTCGGCGAGCACGTCGTTGCTGACGGCGGGCTGGCGCGTGCGGAACGCGATGCCGGTCAATCCGCGCCCTTCCGGCACCTCCTCGGAGATCGAGAATTTGAAGTTGCGAACCTGATCGGCGTTAGGTCCGTAACAGGCGACGACGCGCAGCAGCCCGGCGTGAGGGTCGACCAGTGCGATGTTGGCCGAAGTGAACTTGGCGCCCTTCGCCGTCGCCTCGCAAACGAGGTCGAACAGATCGGCGCGCGACCGCGCCCGCAGGATCGCCTCGTTGGTGGCGCTTAGCGCCGCATACATGCGTGCCAGCCGTTCCTCTTCGGCGGCGATTTTGGCCTTCTCGGACTCGCGGCCAAAATTATCGATCGCGAACGAGACGTTCTCCGCCATACGCAGCAGGAGCGCGACGATCTCCTCGTCCTTGGCCCAGGAGCGGCTGATGAAGAACAAGAGCACGCCGACACTTTCACCGTGCCTGATCAGCGGCGCGACCACGCAGGCGGCAACGCCGGTGTTGACGTTGGCCTGCTCCCACGGCGAGCCTCTGGTGCGGCTGGCGAGATCGTCCTCGACGATGGCCTTCTGCGTCCGGAACACCTCGCCGGATATTCCCTTGCCGTAGGGATTCTCCGGATCGATCGAATAGCGCGCCTGGGTGATCAGTGCGAGGTTCTGGCCGGTGGACGCGACCGGACTCATCCAATGCGAATCCGGTTCGCGGAGCAACACGATCGTCGCCAGCGATTTGCCCCCGTGAACGGAGGCGTCACACACGAGCTGATAAAGCTCCTGCTCGGTTTTGGCGCGCAGGATGGCTTCGTTGGTGGCGCTGATGGCGCCGAACATGCGGTTGAGTCGCCGCGTCGCCCGTTCGCTGGTCTGCCGCGCGGTTTCGCGCGCGAAATTGTCCAGCGCATAGGAAATGTTGGCCGACATGCGCCCGAACAGCGACACCATCTGCTCGTTCAGCGAGCCGGCTTCGCGGCGGGTCACGTAGAGCACGCCGACACTCTTGCCGTTGCAGAGCAGCGGCAGCGCCGCAGCCGCGCCAATGGCGGCCGAAGCGGCACCCGCGCGCCACGCCAGCGAACGGGGGTCATTCAGATAATCGTTGCTGACGCACAGCTTCTGATCTCGAAATGCCTCGCCGCCGACGCCCGAGCCTTCGGGTGTGCCGGCAACCGTCGTGATCTCGATCGAGCGCAGCCGCGCAACGTCGTCGCCACAGCCGGCCGCAAAATGGAGTCGCCGGTCGTCCGGTCCGACCAGAAACACGGCGACAGCCAAGAAATCCCCGCTCGAAAACCCGGCGTCGCAGACCTTCTGGTACAGCTCGTCCGGCGATTTCGCATAGAGAATCGCTTCGTTGATGGCGCTCAACGCCGCAAAGGTGCGCGCGAGTGTCGTCGGCACGATCTCAGCTCCCGGGCATTTCTGCCTATTTCTCCCGGGTGCCTTTATGAGGGGCCATCGCCTAAGTGGTCGTTATTGCGCGCTGCAAACAATCGATCAAAGTGAACGAGCTGCGAACGACCCGGGGTAAACTATCGAAAATACCGCCGCACGGGACGAATCCTCAGCAGGAGGCGCGATCTCTTTACGAATTTGCAGCCCTGTATTGGTTTACGGGAGATTGATATCACAGCCGCGCTTTGAGACGATGGCCTCCAACAATCAGTGCCCGCCAAGGGCAAAGACCCCGGGGAACGCCATGCCGATCGTCAAGGCCGATCGCCTCACGCGCGTCAGCGCCGCCCTGCTCCGCGCCGCCGGAGCCTCCGAGGAAGAAGCCGACGCCGTCGCGGCCGGCTGCGTCAACGCCAATCTCGCCGGCCATGATTCCCACGGCGTGATCGCCGTTCCCACCTATATCGACCGCATCAAGGCCGGCCACATCGTTCCCGGCGCCAAATGGACCGTCGTCCAGGAATCGCCGACCACGACCGTGATCGACGGCCATTGGGGCTTTGGTTTCCACGTCAACGCCAAGGCGATGGCGCTGACGATCGAGAAGGCAAGGACGGCGAATGTCGCTGCCTGCACCGTGTTCCGGCAAAGCCATGTCGGCCGCCTCGCCGCCTACCCCTTGATGGCGATGCGCGCTGGCATGATCGGGATTGCCACGGCCGATTCCGGCCGCTCGCCGAAGCACGTCGCCCCGTTTGGAGGCAAGGAGGCGCGGCTCGGCACCAACCCGATCTCGATCGCGGTGCCGTCCGATCTCGATGCGCCGTTCTATCTGGATATGGCGACTTCAGCTGTCGCAGCCGGCAAGATCCAGCTCGCGGTCGCGCGCGGCGAGGAGATTCCGACGGGCTGGATCATCGATGCCGAGGGACGGCACACCACAGATCCCACGCAATACCGCAAGGGCGGCGCGTTGCTGCCGCTCGGCGGCACCGAGGGCTACAAAGGCAGCGGTCTTGCCGCCATGGTCGAGGTGCTGTGCGGCCTGCTCACCGGCCTCGGCTTCGGCGTCGAGCCTACGGGGCGGCACAATGACGGATGCTTCATGGCGGTGTTCAATGTCGCCGCATTCCGCCCGCTGCAGGAGTTCAAACGCGAGGTCGCCGAGTTCGCGCGCTATCTGAAATCGACGCCGCCGTCCGAGGGCAGCAAAGGCGTCTACTATCCCGGCGAGATCGAGGGCCTGCGCGAGCAGCAGCGTCTGCGCGACGGCATCGAGATCGAGGATGCCACCTGGGAAAAGCTGCGCGCGCTGGCGCGGGAATACCGACTCGACACCGTCCTCGATCTGGCCTGACGGCATCAGGAGAACAGCAGCATGAATCGACAGATGGTCCTGGTCGGCTTCCTCCAGGCGCAGAACTGCACCAACCTGCCGAGCTCCTGGCGGCATCCGGATTCGCGCGACGATTCGATGTCGGCGGACTACTATCAGGAGATCGGCAGGATTCTCGAAGCCGGCAAGTTCCACATGGCCTTCTTCGACGACCGCCTGGCGATGCCGGACCGCTACGGCAACGACCACGCCCATACCGTCGAATACGGCATCCGCTGCGTGAAGATGGATCCGCTGATCGTGCTGACCACGATGGGCATGGTCACTGAGAGGCTCGGGCTGGGAGCAACCTGCTCGACCACCTATTACGAGCCGTTCGACGTCGCCCGCCGCTTCGCAACGCTCGACCTCATGTCGGGCGGACGCGCCGGCTGGAACGTCGTGACCTCGCTCAATGACGGCGAGGCCCTCAACATGGGGCGCGACTCCCATCCCGAACATGATTCCCGCTACGACAAGGCCGACGAATTCATGGAGGTGGTGCTTGGCCATTGGGACACATGGGAAGACGGCGCGCTGATCATGGACAAGAAGACCGGCCGCCTTGCCGATCCGACCAAGGTGAAGCGGCTCGACCACAAGGGCGCGGCGTTCAGGTCACGCGGGCCGTTCACCGTGCCGCGCTCGCAGCAGGGCCACCCCGTGATCATCCAGGCCGGCGCATCCGGCCGTGGCCAGCGCTTTGCCGGGCGATGGGGCGAGGTGATCTTCACCGCCGCGCGCAATCTTCAGGGCGCCAAGGACGGCTACGCAGCCGTGCGCAACGAGGCCGCCAAGGCCGGCCGCGATCCCGACCAGATGTTCCTCTGCAATCTGACGACGCCGGTCTGCGCGGCGACCAAGGCCGAGGCCGAGGACAAGATGGCGCTGATCAACAAGCTGCCGCTCCAGATCGACGCGCTGTCGCTGCTTGCCGAAGCACTCAACTACGACTTCGCCTCCAAGGATCTCGATGAGGCGCTGACCACTGACGAGCTGAAGAGCATGCAGGGCATTCTGGGCATCCGCGACGGCGTGCTGAAGAATTCCGGCAAGAGCAATCCGAGCGCGCGCGACTTCGTCACCTTCTCCGGCCGCGGCCAGGTGCAGGACGCCATGGTCGGCGGCCCCAAGGAGATCGCGGACAGGCTCGAGGAAATGTTTGTCGAGCGCGGCTGCGACGGCTTTGTCATCGCGGCGACCTATGTGCCCGGCTCCTACGCCGATTTCGTGCAGCATGTCGTCCCGGAGCTGCAACGCCGGGGCCTGTTCCAGAAAGACTATCGCGGCAAGACGCTGCGCGAAAATCTCGGGCTGAAGCGGCCCGCCGCCGGCGCCTGGAAGGTGCCGCCGCGCGATGCCGCGGAATGATGGCGGGTACACAACATGCGCTGGCTGAAGTTCACTGAGACAGGCAAGACATCGTGGGGAATCATCGAGGGCGACAAGGTCATCACAGTCGACGGCGATCCCTTCGGTGAATGGCAGCGCACCTCGCGCACGCATTCGCTGCCGCAGGTCAAGATCGAGCTGCCGCTGATCCCGCGCACCTTTTATTGCGTCGGCCTCAACTATCTGAAGCATCTGAAGGAGGCCGCCGACAAGCGTGGCGAAGTGCCGGCCGTGCCTGATCGCCCCGAGATCGGTTATCGCGCGCAGAACGCGCTGATCGCACATGACGAGGAGGTCGTGATCCCGTCTTTCGCGACGGAGAAAATCCATTACGAGGGCGAGCTCGTCGTCGTCATCGGCAAGAAAGTGAAACATCTCACCGAAGACACCGCGATGGATTGCGTGTTCGGCTACACCATCGGCAACGACGTCAGCGAGCGCAGCTGGCAGAAGGCCGACCGCAGCCTGTGGCGCTCGAAGAACGCCGACACGTTCAAGCCGATGGGGCCGTGGATCGAGACCGAGGCCGATCTCGAACAGATGGAAACGATCGTCCGGGTCAACGGCAAGGAGACCAACCGCTTCGCTACCGGCGACATGATCTTTGGCGTGGTGCCGTTCCTGGTCGAGCTGACCAAGTATTTTACCTTGTGGCCCGGCGACGTGATCTGGATGGGCACGGACGGTGCCTCGCCCGACATCAAGCACGGCGACGTCGTGGAGATCGACATCACCGGTGTCGGGACGTTGCGGAACAGGTTTGTGCGGGAGGGGCAATAGCAGCCCCGTAGCACCGGTGCCGTAGGGTGGGCAAAGCGACTTGTCCGCCATAGCTCGAAGAGCGACGGCGGAAGCGTGCCCACCACCTCTCTCGATCATGGAGAGATCGTGGGCACGGCGCTATGCGCCTTTGCCCACCCTCCGGCACCTCCCGCATGTCAAAACGGCAGCGCCACGCTCGACTTGATCTCCTTCAACACCACGTTGCTGCGGACATAGCGGATGCCGGGAATGCGGAACATGAACTCGTCGAGGAATCTGTTGTAGGCGGCCATGTCCTGCACGACGACGCGCAAATGATAATCGGCATCGCCCGTGGTCGCAAAGCACTCCAGCACCTCGCGGCGTTTGGTTACCCGCGCGACGAACTCGTCGACGAACTTCGCGTCGTGCCGTTCCAGCGAGACGTGGAGAATGGCCGACATCGCAAAGCCCGCCGGCTCGCGCGCGACCAGCGCCGCGTAACCCTGGATGATGCCGACCTCCTCCAGCGCGCGCACCCGGCGCCAGCAGGCCGACGTGGACATGCCGACCTCGTCCGCCAGTTGCTGGTTGGTGGCACGGCCATCCTTCTGGAGATGAGCGAGAATCCGCGTGTCCTGGTCTTCGATCATCGATCGACCCAATTCGGTTTATTCTACCGCATGATAGCCTAGTTCGGGATAACTTACCAGAATCTGGTTGCAGCTAGGAAAGATAGGTAAGACCTACCAACCATCAGGGCCTACCCTCCGCTCATTCGGCAAGGATGCCGCGGGAGGTCCGCATGGACGCCTTTCCGTCACTCGACCCCTACGAACTCTCCGATCGCTACGATCGCGAACACGGCCGCGTCTTCCTCACGGGCACACAGGCCATCGTCCGCATCGCGCTCGATCAAGTCAGGCGCGATCGGGCCAGCGGCCTCAACACGGCCGGCTTCATCTCGGGCTATCGCGGCTCGCCGCTCGGCGGCATCGACCTCGAGCTCTGGCGCATCCAGGAGCGGTTGAAGCGGGACCGTGTCGAATTCCTCCCCGCCGTCAACGAGGACCTCGCCGCGACCGCGGTGCTCGGCTCGCAGCAGGTCGAGACGCAAGGAGATCGCGAGGTCGATGGCGTGTTCGGCCTCTGGTACGGCAAGGGCCCGGGCGTCGATCGCTCCGGCGATGCGCTGAAGCACGGCAACGCCTACGGCTCCTCGCCGCATGGCGGCGTGCTGGTGGTCGCCGGCGACGACCATGGCTGCGTCTCCTCCTCGATGCCGCACCAGTCCGACGTCGCCTTCATGAGCTGGTTCATGCCGACGCTGCATCCCGCGAGCGTCAGCGAATACCTCGCGTTCGGCGAATATGGCTATGCGCTGAGTCGCTTCTCCGGCATGTGGGTCGGCTTCAAGGCGATCTCGGAGATCGTCGAGTCGGGTGCGTCCGTCGCGCTACAGCCGCCCCGCCACTTCCGCACGCCCGACTTCACGCCGCCGCCTGATGGACTGCACTACCGCTGGCCCGATTTGCCGGGCCCGCAGATCGAGGAGCGGCTGGAGGCGAAGAAGCACGCGGTCTACGCCTTCGCCAAGGCCAATCCGATCGACCGTCACATCTACGACATCCCCAGCGCCACCTACGGCATCGTCACCACGGGCAAGGCCCATCTCGACCTGATGGAGGCGCTGCGGCTAATGGGGCTCAATGAGGCCGCCTGCCGCAGCATCGGCATCGACGTCTACAAGGTCGGCATGGTCTGGCCGCTGGCGCTGCATGACGCCATGGACTTCGTGAAAGGCAAGCGCGAGATCCTCGTGGTCGAGGAGAAGCGCGGCATCATCGAGAGCCAGTTCAAGGAATATTTTTACGACTATCCTGGCAGCAAGCCGGAGCGCATGGTCGGCAAGCACGATGAAACCGGGGCAAGGCTGATCTCCTGGATCGGCGAATTGTCGCCTCGCGCGCTCGCAGGCGTGCTGGCGCGCCGGCTCGATCCGATGTTTCCAGGCCTCAATCTCGCCGCACGCGCGGCCGCCCTGATGCCAGAGGCCGCACGCACCATCAACGTCGCTGGCGCAACGCGCACGCCGTATTTCTGCTCGGGTTGCCCGCACAACACATCAACAAAGGTACCTGAAGGCGCCAAGGCGCTGGCCGGCATCGGTTGTCACTTCATGGCAAGCTGGATGGACCGCGAGACCTCGTCGCTGATCCAGATGGGCGGTGAAGGCGTTAACTGGGCGGCTTCGTCACGCTTCACTGGCCACAAGCACATCTTTCAGAACCTCGGCGAAGGCACCTATTACCACTCCGGCTCGATGGCGATCCGGCAGGCGATCGCCGCCAAGGCCAATATCACCTACAAGATCCTGTTCAACGATGCCGTCGCAATGACCGGCGGCCAGCCGGTCGACGGTCCCATCAGCGTTCATGCCATTGCCCACAGCGTCCGCGCCGAAGGTGTGGCGCGCATCGCGCTGGTGTCGGATGATCCCGCACAGTTCTCGCCTGCCGACCTGCCGGCCGGCGTCACCCTTCATCCGCGCGAGGAGATGGATGCCGTGCAGCGCGAGCTGCGCAATATCTCCGGCGTCTCGGTCCTGATCTATCAACAGACCTGCGCCACGGAGAAGCGACGCCGGCGCAAGCGCGGGCAGATGGCCGACCCCAAGCGTTTCGCCTATATCAACGATCTCGTCTGCGAGGGCTGCGGCGACTGCTCGGTGGAATCCAACTGCCTCAGCGTCGAGCCGAAGGAGACGCCGTTCGGCCGCAAGCGCCAGATCAATCTGTCAGCCTGCAACAAGGATTTTTCCTGCCTCAACGGTTTCTGCCCGAGTTTTGTGACCGTCGAAGGCGCGACGCGCCGGAAGAAGGGCGCGAGCCAGATCGACGCGGTTGGTCGGGCCGCCACACTTCCGTTGCCCGCGACGGCAACGCTCGACCGTCCCTACAATCTGCTCATCACCGGCGTCGGCGGCACCGGCGTGATTACTGTCGGCGCGCTGATCGGCATGGCCGCGCACCTCGAACGCCGCGGCGTCTCGGTGCTGGACTTCACCGGCTTTGCGCAGAAGTTCGGGCCCGTGCTGAGCTACATCCGCCTCGCCTCGAGCCCCGCGGCTCTACATCAGGTCCGTATCGACCAGGGCGCAGCCGATGCGCTGATCGGCTGCGACCTCGTGGTGAGCTCCTCGCCAAAAGCCTCAGGCACCTACCACCGCGGCACGCGCGCCGCGGTCAACACCGCGGAGATGCCGACCGGTGACGTCGTCCGCTTCCGCGACGCCGATCTCGGCTCCCCCGCGCGCCTGCGTGCCATTGGCCAAGTCATCGGCGAGAGCGATCTCAGTACCATCAACGCCAACGCACTGGCGGAACGGCTGCTTGGCGATGCCGTCTATGCCAACATCATCATGCTGGGCTTTGCCTGGCAGCGCGGACTGGTGCCGATTTCGCTGCAAGCGCTGATGCGCGCAATCGAGCTCAACGGCGTCGCCGTCGAACGCAACAAGCAGGCCTTTGCCTGGGGCCGCATTGCGGCCGCCGATCAGGACTTCTTGCCGAGGGTGGACGATGCGCCGAGGGCCGAGACGCTCGACCAGATGATCGAGCGTCGCGCCGATTTCCTCACCGCCTATCAGGACTACGCCCATGCGGCGCGCTACCGGGCGACCGTCGCAAGGGTCCGCCGCGCCGAAGCTGTCCTGAACAGCGAGGCCCTGACCGAGGCCGTCGCCCGGGCCCTGTTCAAGCTGATGGCCTACAAGGACGAGTATGAGGTGGCGCGCCTGCACATGCAGGGCGGATTCCTCGATGAGCTGAAGCGCGAATTCGAGGATGGCTTCAGAGTCCAATATCACCTCGCCCCGCCCTTCCTGCCGTCGCGGCGCGACGCACGTGGGCGTCCGCGCAAGCGCGCCTTCGGCCAATGGATCCAGATGCCGCTGGCCATGCTCGCGCGCTTGAAGGGACTACGTGGCACGCCGTTTGATCCATTCGGCTACACCTGGGAAAGGCGCACCGAGCGCGAACTGATCGCCTGGTACGAAGGCTTGATCGAGCGGATGCTCGGCGGGCTCGATGCGGCGCATCTGCCAGGTCTCGTCGCAATCGCAACAGCGCCGATGGACATCCGCGGCTACGGCCCGGTCAAGGACGCTGCGATCGGGAAGGCGAAGGCCGACGTCGAGCGACTGCTCACCGAACTCGACACACCGTCGCCGGCGAGGATGCACGCCACCGGTTGACGCCGGCTGCTCCCAATCGGCATGGTTCTGGACAACGCGTTCAGACGATTGCCGCCGCCACGCTGATGGAATCGTAGGGTGGGCAAAGCGAAGCGTGCCCACCTCTTTTCGAATTCATGGAGATGGTGGGCACGGCGCGTTGCGCCTTTGCCCACCCTACGGCACTGCCGACGTCGCTCATGAATACGGATTGATCAGCTTTTGCTGCTCGGCGCTGTGGTGCGCGAGCAGGTCGATGAAGGTCCTGACCTTCGCCGACAGATGATGACGATGCGGATAGACCGCGTTCATGGACAGCTCGATCGTCCGATATTCCGGCAAGAGGCGCACGAGGCGACCGGCTTCGAGGTCGTCCTGAATGAGAAATCCCGCCATCAGACAGATTGCGGCCCCCTCCAGTGCGACCTTGCGCAGCGCTTCCCCGCTATTGGTGACGAAGCTGCCCGAGATGCGTACGGAGGCCGGTGCGCCTTTGCGATCCAGGAAGCGCCATTCATCGCCAAACGGATAGTTCAGGTGCCGGCCACAATTATGCGCGGCGAGCTCGTCGAGCTTCTGCACCCGGCCGTGCTTCTCGAGATAATCGTGCGAGCAGCACAGCACGTGACGCCAGGTGGCGAGGCTGCGGACGATCAGGCTTGAATCCGGCGGCGAGGTCATGCGCAAGGCGACGTCGTAGCCTTCCTCGATGAGATCGACGTCACCTTCGCCCATGCGCAGATCGATCTTGAGCTCCGAATAGGTCGACAGAAGCTTTGCCACCACAGGCGCGACGAACTGCACCATATGCGTGGCGACGTGGATGCGCAGCGTGCCGCGGGGCACCGACTGCAATTCGCCGGCGATATCGTCGGCCTGTTCGATGTCGGCGAGGATCTGGACGCAGCGGTCGTAATAGGCCTTGCCGATCTCGGTGAGGTTGACCTTGCGCGTGGTCCGCTGAAGCAGCCTCACCCCGAGCCGGTCTTCCAGCGCCTGAACGTGATTGCTCACCATGGTGGTCGACATGTTGAGCTTGCGGGCGGCTGCAGAGAAGCCGCCGGTCTCTACCACCCGGCTGAAGACTTCGAGGCTGGTCAATCGATCCATGGCAGCGGATTATCCGCCTTTGATGGATAATCGCAATGAATTCACCCCGATTATCTATCAAAAACTTGGAGTTCGTCCGGCTTGGAGGCTCGGGTCCAGCAGGACGCATACGTTAGCGCAAATCGCTCGACGGGCGCGGCAATCGCTCTGGGGCAGGCGCGGGTCTGGCCCGCTAGACATTACAACCAGCCGGATTATCCAGCCCCGATGGATAATCCTTCCAGCATTTCGCCGATTATCACCCGGCCCAGAAAGACCAATAGTCTCGGTACGCCGATAGGAGACTTCCATGTCCGAGATGCCCCGCGCCGAGATTTTTCAGCAGGCAACTGAAATCACCCCCGATAGCACCAAGCCGCCGCCGACTATCCCGCTCCGGAACAGGGTGCGGCGCGCGGCGCTGGCGCTCGCGCTCCTCGCGGGCACGGCAACCGCTGTCTATTACGGGCACGACTACTGGACCAACGGCCGCTACCTCGAGACAACCGACGACGCCTATGTGAAGGCCGACTCCACGATCATCGCGCCAAAAATCTCCGGCTACATCGCCAAGGTGCTGGTCAGTGACAACGAAAAGGTGAAGGCCGGCCAGGCGCTGGCCAAGATCGACGATCGTGACTTCAAGGCGGCGCTCGACCAGGCCAAAGCCGACGTCGCCGCGGGCGAAGCCTCGGTGCGCAACATCGATGCCCAGCTCGAACTGCAACAGCCGATCATCGAGCAGAGCACGGCGGATGTCACCGCTGCCGACGCCAACCTGAAATTCGCGCAGGAAGAGCGCGCCCGTTACGACGACCTCATGAAGACCGGCTCCGGCACGATCCAGCGCGCGCAGCAGACCGACGCGGCGCTACGCGCGAGCAGCGCGCAATTGCAGCACGCGAAATTCGGCCTGCTGGCCGCGCAGCGCAAGATCCACGTGCTCACCACCCAGCGCGCCCAGGCGGCGGCCCAGCTCGAACGGGCCCGCGCTGTCGCGCAGCAGGCGGCCTTGAACCTGTCCTATACCGAGATCACCGCGCCGGTCGAGGGCACCGTCGGCGCCCGCTCGCTGCGCGTCGGCCAGTACGTGCAAGCCGGCACGCAATTGATGGCGGTGGTGCCGCTCGATGCGGTGTACGTGGTCGCCAACTTCAAGGAGACCCAGCTCACGCATGTGCGGCCGGGTCAGCCGGTCGAGTTGCATGTCGACAGTTTTCGCAATCGAACCCTGCACGGCCATGTCGACAGCCTGTCGCCGGCAAGTGGGCTCGAATTCGCGCTGCTGCCGCCCGACAACGCCACCGGCAATTTCACCAAGATCGTGCAGCGGGTCCCGGTGAAGATCGTGCTCGACGACCACAGCCTCACCGGCCTGCTGCGCCCCGGCATGTCGGCGGTGCCGACGGTCGACACCAAGCAGGCGGTGCTGGCCGAGCGCGAGACGGCGAAGCGCCTCGCCGACAACACGTCCCGCCCGAACGGTGGCTGAAGCCGGAAGGCGTCGGCGGGATTATCAAATCCTGCCGGACGATCCTTCCACAACTTCATCGATGATCGAAACCATTCGCCGAACGCATCCTGTCTCCGTACCCGAGACGAGGCTTCCATGAGCACGCTGCAACCGACCGTCGACGCCGCCGCCAATCTCACCGCCCCCGCAGCTCCGACCACGCCGGCCGTATCCGCAAAAACCTGGGTCGCGGTGATCGGCGCGACGCTCGGCGCCTTCATGGCGGTGCTGAACATCCAGATCGTCAACGCCTCGCTCGCCGACATCCAGGGCGCGATCGGCGCCGGCATCGACGACGGCGGCTGGATCTCGACCTCCTACCTGATCGCCGAAATCGTGGTGATCCCGCTCTCCGGCTGGCTGGCGCAGGTGTTCTCGATCCGGATTTACCTTCTGACCAACGCGGTCCTGTTCCTGGTTCTCTCGGCGGCTTGCGCACTGGCGCAGGATTTGCCGCAGATGATCGTGCTGCGCGCCGTGCAGGGATTTACCGGCGGTGTCCTGATTCCCATGGCGTTCACGCTGATCATCACGCTGCTGCCGCGCGCAAAACAGCCGGTCGGCCTTGCGCTGTTCGCGCTGTCGGCGACGTTCGCGCCGGCGATCGGCCCGACCATCGGCGGCTATCTCACCGAGAATTTCGGCTGGGAGTACATCTTCTACGTCAACCTCGTCCCCGGCGCGGTGATGGTCGGCATGCTCTGGTACGCTCTCGAGCCCAAGCCGATGAAGCTGGCGCTGCTGCGCGACGGCGACTGGGCCGGCATCGTCACCATGGCGATCGGGCTATCGGCGCTCCAGACCGTGCTGGAGGAAGGCAACAAGGACGACTGGTTCGGCTCGACCTTCATCGTCAGGCTGTCAGTGATCGCGGCCGTCGCGCTGACCGCCTTCCTGATCATCGAGCTCACGGTGAAGAAGCCGCTCCTCAACCTGCGCCTGCTCGTCCGCCGCAATTTCGGCTTTGGCATGCTCGCGAATTTCCTGCTCGGCATCGCGCTGTACGGCTCGGTCTTCATCCTGCCGCAATATCTGTCGCGCATCCAGGGCTACAATTCCGAGCAGATCGGCATGGTGCTGGCATGGACTGGATTGCCGCAACTCCTGCTGATTCCGCTGGTGCCGCGCCTGATGCAGAAGTTCGATGCGCGGATCATCATCGGCATCGGCTTCGTGCTGTTCGCGGCCTCCAACTTCATGAACATCTATATGACCAATGATTACGCCGCCGACCAGCTGCTGTGGCCCAACGTCGTCCGCGCCATCGGCCAGGCGCTGGTGATGGCGCCGCTGTCGGCGGGC
>NZ_AJQF01000106.1:0-8786 GCF_000261705.1 Bradyrhizobium genomosp. III
AGAACGCGGGCTCGGCCTCGGGCCTGTTCAACATGATGCGCAATCTCGGCGGCGCCGTCGGCATCGCACTGCTCCAGACCGTGCTGACCAAGCGCGAGCAGTATCACTCCAACGTGCTGATGCAGTCGGTCTCGGTGTTCGAGCAGGCCACCCGCACACGGCTGGAACAGCTCACGCAATATTTCGTCAATCATGGCATCCTCGACCGTGCGGATGCGGCGCATCGCGCCTATGTCGCGATTGGCCATATCGTGCAGAAGCAGGCCTATATCTTCGCCTTCAGCGACACGTTTTATCTGCTCGGCATGGCGCTGATCGTCGCGCTCGCCGCGGTCCTGTTCCTGAAGAAGCCCGGCCAGACCTCAGCCGGTGGTGCCCACTGACTCAACCCAGCAGCAAGGAGAACGACCATGAAACCCCGCATGAACTACTATCAGGCCGCGCCGGACACGATCAAAGCGCTGATGGCGCTGGAGACGCAGATCCAGTCCACGGGGCTCGAGAAATCGCTGATCGAGCTCGTCAAGATCCGGGCGTCGCAGATCAACGGCTGCGCCTTTTGCATCAACATGCACACCGAGGACGCGCGCAAGCGCGGCGAGACCGAGCAGCGCATCTACCTGCTCGATGCCTGGCGCGAATCCCCGCTCTACACCGGTCGCGAGCGCGCCGCGCTGGCCTGGACGGAATCGGTCACGCTGATCGCGCAGACGCATGCGCCTGATGACGTCTACGGGCAGGTCCGCGCGCAGTTCTCCGAGGAAGAGACGGTGAACCTGACCATGCTGATCGGCGCCATCAACGCCTGGAACAGGATCGCGATCGCGTTCCGCGCGGTTCATCCGGTGAAGGTGAAGGCGTCGGCGGCGTGAAGGGGCGCGCCCCGAGGCAGGTCTCGTAGGGTGGGCAAAGCGACTTGTCCGCCGTAGCTCGTAGAGCGAAGGCGGAAGCGTGCCCACCTTCTGTCAGCTAGAGCGAGAGAGACGTGGGCACGGCGCAAGTGCGCCTTTGCCCACCCTACGGCAGCGGTACGCGGCTCAGACCGCCGTCGCCTTGGCGAACTCCACGTAGATTTCGCGCAATCTCGTCGCCATCGGGCCGGGCTTGCCGTCGCCGATCCTCTTGCCGTCGATCGCAACCACGGGCTGGACAAACAGTGACGCCGAGGTGGCAAAAGCTTCCTTTGCAGCCAGCGCCTCGGCCACCGTGAACGAGCGCTCCTCGACGCGAAGCTGACGTTCCTCGGCGAGCGCCACCACGGCCTTGCGGGTGCAGCCCGGCAGGATCGCGTTGGAGTTCTTGCGGGTCACGATGACGTCGTCCTTGGTCAGGATGAACGCCGAGGATGAGCCGCCCTCGGTGACGTATCCGTCTTCCAGCATCCAGGCTTCGCCGGCGCCGGCTTCGGCCGCCGCCTGCTTTGCCAAGACCTGCGCCAGCAGGGCCACGCTCTTGATGTCGCGCCGCTCCCAGCGGATATCCGGCACCGTGATGACATTGATGCCGGTCTTTGCGGAGGCGGCGTTGATGATGTCCTTTTCCGAGGTGAACATCACCAGGCTCGACTTGACGTCGCCCTTGGGGAAGGGGAAGTCGCGGCCCTTGTCGGCGCCGCGCGTCACCTGGAGATAGACGAGGCCGCTTGTGACCTTGTTGCGCGCGATCAGTTCCTTCTGCAGCTCGGTGATGCGTTCGAACGTCTCCGGCAGCCTCAAGCTGATCTCGCCGACCGAGCGCTCCAGCCGCGCCAGATGCGAGGCGTTGTCGACCAGCTTGCCGTCGAGCACGGCCGAGACCTCATAGATGCCGTCGGCGAACAGAAAACCGCGATCGAGGACCGAGATCTTGGCGTCCGAGAGCGGGACGAATGAGCCGTTGACGTAGGCGATCGGGTCCAAGGCAGGTCTCCTGGGGAGAAAGGGGGATTTGGCTCTCGGTATAGGAGATTTGGCGCGCCCGATAAACCCTTCATCCGTCATTCCGGGGCATTCGCGCAGCGAATGAGCCCGGAATCCATAACCACCATCGGGGTATGGATCCCGGGCTCGCGCTACGCGCGCCCCGGGATGACGACCGGCTAATGCGACAAGATCTTCGACAAGAACTTCTGCGCGCGGTCGCTGCGCGGCTGGCCGAAGAAATCGTCCTTCGCCGCGTCCTCGACGATCTCGCCGCGGTCCATGAAGATCACGCGATTCGCCACCTTGCGGGCAAACCCCATCTCGTGGGTGACGACCATCATGGTCATGCCCTCATGGGCGAGATCGACCATGACGTCGAGCACTTCACTGACCATTTCGGGATCGAGTGCCGAGGTCGGCTCGTCGAACAGCATCACGATCGGGTCCATGGCGAGCGCGCGCGCGATCGCCACGCGCTGCTGCTGGCCGCCGGAAAGCTGCGCGGGAAATTTCTGCGCCTGTTCCTTCAGGCCGACGCGATCCAGCAGCATCATGCCCTTCGTCACCGCCTTGTCAGACGACCTGCCCAGCACCTTCTGCTGCGCGAGGCAGAGATTGTCGATGATCTTGAGATGTGGGAACAGCTCGAAGTGCTGGAACACCATGCCGACGCGCGAGCGCAGCTTGGGCAGATTGGTCTTGGGATCGTTGACCTTGGTGCCGTCGACGCTGATGTCGCCGCTCTGGAACGGCTCCAGCGCATTGACGCATTTGATCAGCGTCGACTTGCCCGAGCCCGAGGGGCCGCAGACCACGACCACCTCGCCCTTGGTGACGTTGGTGGTGCAATCGGTCAGCACCTGGAAGCTCGGAGTGTACCATTTGTTGACGTGGCTGATTTCGATCATGACCGACACGCTCTATCGAATGATGGCGATGCGCGCCTGGAGGCGACGGACGCCGAAGGACGCGATACAGGAAATGGTGAAGTAGACGACAGCTGCGAACAGGTACATTTCGACGAGGCGCCCGTCGCGCTGCGCGACCTTGCTCGCCGCTCCCAGGAAGTCCGTGATCGAGAGGACGTAGACCAGCGAGGTGTCCTGGAACAGCACGATGGTCTGCGTGATCAGGACCGGCAGCATGTTGCGGAAGGCTTGCGGCAACACGACGTAGCGCATGGTCTGGGCGTAGGTCAGCCCCAGCGCGCTGGCCGCGGCCGGCTGGCCGCGCGAGATCGACTGGATACCGGCGCGCATGATCTCGGAGAAGTACGCCGCCTCGAACATGATGAAAGTGATGAGCGAGGATGCGAACGCGCCGACGCTGATGGGGCGCGAGGCGCCGGTCAGCCATTGCCCGATATAGGGCACCAGGAAGTAGAACCAGAAGATGACCAGCACCAGCGGCAGCGAGCGCATGAAGTCGACATAGACGCCGGCGATGCGGCCGAGGATCTTGAAGCCGGACAACCGCATCAGCGCGAGCGCCGTGCCGAAGACCAGGCCGCCGAGAGCTGCGAGCCCCGTCAGCGTCAGGGTGAACGTCATGCCCTCGTAGAACAAATAGGGCAGCGCGCGGCGGATGACGTCGAAATCGAGATTGCCGAACATGGCGCTATTTCCCCGTGATGTAGCCGGGGATCGCGACCCAGCGCTCGAGGAAGCGCATCGCGGTCACGACGACGGCGTTGACGAGGAGGTAGAGAAGCGTCGCGGCGGTGAAGGCCTCGAACACCTGGAACGAGAACTCCTGCATCGAGCGCGCCTGTCCAGTCAACTCGAGCAGGCCGATGGTGATAGCGACCGCCGTGTTCTTGATGGTGTTGAGGAACTCCGACGTCAGCGGCGGCAGGATGATACGGAACGCCATCGGCAGCAGCACATAGCGATAACCCTGCGCGGTGGTCAGACCCAGCGCGGTCGCCGCCATCTTCTGCCCGCGCGGCAGTGAGCCGATGCCGGCCTGCAATTGCACGGCGACGCGCGCCGACATGAAGAAACCAACGCCGATCGCCGCCGTCCAGAACGGCGCGTTCGGCAGCTGCTTCAGCCAGGTGCCGGCGCCTTTCGGCAGCAGTTCCGGCAGCACGAAGAACCACAGGAACAGCTGCACCAGCAGCGGCATGTTGCGGAAGAATTCGACATAAGCGAAGCCGAACCAGTTCGCACCCTTCGACGGCAGCGTGCGCATGACGCCGACGAGCGAGCCGGTGATCAGCGCGATGACCCAGGCCAACGCCGCGGTCTTCAGGGTCAGCACCAGGCCCGACAGCAGCATGTCGAGATAGGTGCCCGTCCCCATCGGGTTCGGCTGGAAAAAGATTCCCCAGTTCCAGTTATAGTTCACGTGTCCCCCGCGCGAACGCGCCAGTCAGAGATATCCTGGCCGCCTATGCAAATGTCCGGCCACCCCTGTGTCAAGAGTGGCCGGACATGATCCCGATCGAAAGATCGAGGTTATCTTACTTATAGTCGTCCGGGTTCGGCGAGTCCGAAGGCTTCGCGAACTCGTTCTTCAGCTCGGCCGAGATCGGCGTATTGAGGTTGAGGCCCTTCGGCGGGATCTTGGCCGTGAACCATTTGTCGTAGATCTTCTGGGCCTCGCCGGATGTATAGAGCGCAGCGGTCGCCGCATCGACCACCTTCTTGAAGGCGGCGTCGTCCTTGCGCAGCATGATGCCGTAGGGCTCGGGCTTGGAGAACGCGTCCTTGGAGACGGCGTAGTCATCCGGCGACTTCGAGCCGGCGACGAGGCTCGCGAGCAGGATGTCGTCCATGACGAAGGCGACCGCGCGGTCGGTCTCGACCATCAGGAAGGCTTCGGCGTGGTCCTTGGCGGGGATGATGTTTGCGCCGAGGCTTTTCGCGACGTTGGCCTCGGTGAGCTGCTTGATGTTGGTGGTTCCCGCGGTCGAGACCACCGTCTTGCCCTTGAGGTCGTCGATCGACTTCAGGCCGCTCGACTTCTTGAAGACGTAGCGGCTGGCGGTCAGGAAGTGGGTGTTGGTGAAGGCGACCTGCTTCTGGCGCTCGGCATTGTTGGTGGTCGAGCCGCATTCGAGGTCGATGGTGCCGTTGGCCATCAGCGGGATACGGGTCGCCGACGTCACCGGATTGAGCTTGACCTCGAGCTTGTCGAGCTTGAGCTCCTTCTTCACGGCGTCGACGATCTTGTAGCAGATGTCCATCGCGAATCCGACGGGCTTCTGGTTGTCGTCGAGATAGGAGAAGGGGATCGAGGAGTCGCGGAAGCCCAGCGTGATGGCGCCGGTGTCCTTGATGTTCTTCAGCGTGCCTGTCAGCTCCTGGGCCCCGGCCTGGCTGACGGCGAAGGTCGCGGCGAGCGCGAGCCCAATGCTACGGAAATGTTTCACTTTTTTGGTCCCCTTTCAGGATGATGCGGCCCGGATGCAAGCACAGATTGGGCCGGATTAGAATGTGACTTTCGGCTGGCTTGCGGCAGAGGTTAATGGGCTCAGGTCAGCGGCTTGGGCAATTCCCCGAGATCCCAGAACAGGCCGGCCATCACCGTCAAGGCTTCTTCCGTCAATGGCAGCAGGATGTGCTCATTGGGCGCATGCTGGGAGCAGCCGGGATAGGAGTGCGGGACCCAGATCGTCGGCAGACCCAGGATCTCGGAGAATACGTCGTTGGGCAGCGAGCCGCCGAAGTTCGGCAGCACCGCCGGCGGTTTCCCCGTGGTCTCTTTCACCGAATCCGCCGCCCATTTGATCCAGGGGCTGTCGAAATCGGTCCGCGATGCAGCAAAGCTCTGCGCCGCCCGCACCTCGACCATCGGAAAGCCCTTCTGGACAAGATGCGCGCGGACCGCCTCGATCAGGCCGCCGACCTCGGTGCCGACCACGAAACGCAGTTGCAGCACGGCGTTGGCATGGCCCGGAATGGCGTTGGCCGGCTTCTCGATATTGCCCGATGACATCGCCAGCACTTCCAGCGTGTTCCAGGCGTAAAGCCGCTCGGCGGCCGACAGCCCCTCCTCGCCCCAGTTCTCGGCAAGCGCCGGCTCGTCCTCGGTCGGCACCACCTGCACGTCGGCGAGATAGCTGCGGATCTGGTTGCTGAGGCGCGGCGGCTTCAGCGCGTCGAGCTGCAGGCGGCCATGGCCGTCGACCAGCGTCGAGATCGCGTTGACCAGGATGGTCGCGGGGTTGGCGAGCACGCCGCCCCAATTGCCGGAATGGTGGCCGCCATCGCGCAGGTTCACATCCAGATGAATGCGGATGCCGCCGCGGCATCCCAGGAACAGCGTCGGGCGGTCGGCGGACAAACGGGGCCCGTCGGAGGCCATGAACAGGTCGGCCTTGAGCGCATCGCGATTGAGGTCGCAGACCTTGCCAAGATCGGGCGAGCCGATCTCCTCGCCCATCTCGACGATGAACTTGGCGTTGAAGCCGAGCTTGCCGCCACGGGCGTCGCGCACCGCGCGGAGTGCCGCCATGTTGATGCTGTGCTGGCCCTTGTTGTCAGCGGTGCCGCGGCCATAGAGCCGCGTGCCGGCAACCGTCGTGCGCCAGGGATCGCGGCCCTCGCGCCACTCGCCCTCCATGCCGTCGACGACGTCGCCATGGCCGTAGATCAGCACGGTCGGCGCGGAGGCGCTTTCGTGATGCTCGGCGAACAGGAATGGCGACTTGCCACTGGGGGACTCGACGATGCGGCTGGTGAAATCGAGCGCCGCGAAGGCCGGCACCATCTCCTGTTCCAGATAGGCGCGCAGCTCGGGGCCGCGCGCGGGATTTTGGCTTTCGGTCTTGAAGGCGACGCGGCGGTCGAGTTCAGCGAGGAACGCACCGGATTTGAAATCCTCGCGGGCGCGGGCGATGGCGTCGGCTCTGGTCATGATTTTCTTTTCGGACTTCGAGGCGAAGGACCCTACCCGAGACAGGGTGGCCTTCGAAAGTGGCAGGGACTTGGATAGCTCTTGTACTTCTCTTGTAGTTCTCTTGGGATTTCGTTCTTGCTCTCTTGAGATTGGCTTGCCAAAGGCGGCAGCCCGCTGATTTTGGCCTTGCCAAGCGCAGGTTATATGCAAGAACTTCGCCAAGTTCGGGCGCACATCTACCATTCGAAGAGCGCTCAGTATAGAGCGCCGGGGAACGATCATGGCCAAGCAGATCAGGCTCAATGCCTTTGCGATGAATTGCGTCGCGCACCAGTCGCCGGGCCTGTGGACCCATCCGCGCGACCGCACCGCCGAGTATAACCGCCTGCCCTACTGGATCGATCTTGCCAGGACGCTGGAGCGTGGCCGTTTCGACGGATTGTTCCTCGCCGACGTGCTCGGCGTCTACGACGTCTACGGCAACAGCCCTGACGCGGCCTTGCGCAACGCTGCGCAGACGCCGTCGAACGAGCCGCTGCTGCTGCTCTCGGCAATGGCCGCGGTAACGCAAAATCTCGGCTTCGGCGTCACCAGCAATCTGTCGTTCGAGCCGCCCTACCCGTTCGCGCGGCGGATGTCGACGCTCGATCATCTCACTGAAGGGCGGATCGGCTGGAACGTCGTCACCGGCTATCTCGACAGTGCCGCGCGTGGCGCCGGCAAGGACAAGCAGACCGGGCATGACGACCGCTACGACATCGCGGACGAATACATGGAGGTGGTCTACAAATTATGGGAAGGGAGCTGGGAAGACGACGCCGTGCTGCGCGACCGCAAGCGCGGCATCTTCACCGATCCCGCCAAAGTCCATCGCGTCAACCATGAGGGCGCAAACTATCGCATCAACAACACCATTCACCTCAGCGAGCCGTCGCCCCAGCGCACGCCCGTGCTCTACCAGGCCGGCACCTCGCCGCGCGGTCGGCAATTCGCGGCACGTCACGCCGAATGCGTGTTCATGTCGGGACCGTCGGCCAAGATCATCGGGCCGCGCGTGTCGGCGATCCGCCAGGAGGCCGCCGCGGTCGGCCGCAATCCGGCTGAGATCCTGATGTTCAACATGATGACAATCATCCTCGGCAACACGGAAGCGGAAGCTGCGGCGAAATATGCCGACTACCGGTCGCATATCAATCCGGAAGGCGCGCTGGCGTTGATGTCGGGATGGACCGGCATCGACTTCTCCGGCTACGAGCTCGACCAGCAAGTGCGTCACGTCCAGAACGACGCCGGTCGCAGCGCGCTCGACAACGTCACCCGGGGCGACCCGGACCGCGTCTGGACCGTGCGCGACGTCATCGAGCATGTCGGCATCGGCGGCGCCGGCCCTGTCGTGGTCGGCACGCCGGAGATGGTCGCGGACAAGATCGAGGATTGGTTCGAGAAGACCGACGTCGACGGCCTCAACGTCGCGTTTGCGGTCTCGCCCGGCGACTTCGAGGACATTGCCGACATGCTGGTGCCGGAGCTGACGCGGCGCGGACGGTACAAGTCGGAATACGCAAAGGGCACGCTGCGGGAGAAGCTGTTTGGCGAAGGTCGCGCAAGGCTCGATGCGCCGCATCCGGCGGCGGGGTATCGGGTGGGGAGGAAGGGGTAGGCGCCACACACGCCGTGTCGTCCCGGCGAACGCCGGGACCCATAACCCCAGGGAGTAGTTTTGGCGAGGATTGGTCGTTCGGGATTGGGAGCAGCCGCGATCGATAGATCATGCGGTATGGGTCCCGGCGTTCGCCGGGACGACAGCGGGGCTACACCTTCCCGTCCACCATGACCTCGATCAACTTCGTCCCCGGCCGATTGAACGCCGACGCCAGTGTCGCCTTCAGCTCTCTGGGATCGCTGACCTTGATCGCCTCGCAGCCGAGCGCCTTGGCGACGCCGGCGAAATCGACGGGCGGATCGACGAAATCCATGCCGACATAATTGTCGTCGTCATGGAAGGCGAGCAGGCGCTGCTTGATGATACGGTAGCCGCCA
>NZ_AJQF01000107.1:0-11147 GCF_000261705.1 Bradyrhizobium genomosp. III
GATAGCCGTAGCGATCGCGATGCGGTCGCAGCGCCGTCACCTGGCGGCTGGAGGTGAGGCCTTCGTCGACGAGAATGGCGTTATCGGGCATCGCCTCGACCATCTGCAGCACGAGGAAGTCCGGATCAATGGGCGCGCGGCCGGCGCTCTTGCCGATCTGCTCGACCAGCGCGGCACGCCGCGCGGTCCAGTTCTTCGGCGCGATCTCGGCGAGGCGCTGCTTGGCGCGGCTCGCAAGTGTCGCGCCACCCATCTCCTTCAGCACCGGGATCAACGCGCGCAGCGTTTCCTTCAGATCCGCCTTGAGCGCGATCTCGGCGCCGTAATTCTTGGCGATCTCCCAATCGACGAGGCCGATCTGGACGATGCCGAGTCCGTCAGGCAGCGCATCGACCTCGCTATAGACAGACATCCGCAAGGGATCGCCGCCGAGCGCAATCAGGAGATCGTACGGCGCGAGCGTATCGCGCGCGACCTTCTGCACGCGTGCCAGCGTGCCGACAAAGCTCGGGCTCTCCGACAGGAAGTGCGAGCCATAGGGCGTCGAGGACTGGTAAGCCGCCGCGCCGAGCAGCTCGGCAAGTTGGGCAGCCTCCTTCAGCGCATCGCTCTTGACCACCTCGTCCATGGTGACGATGACGGGGCGCTCCGCCCTCAGCAGCCGCGCGGCAAAGGCCGTGAGCGCTTCGTCCGACGGCCTTGTCCGCGCGTCGATGCGGGTGGAGCGACCGAGATCGATCCCCGCTTCGCTGTTCAGGATGTCGCCGGGCAGTGAGATGAACACCGGACCGGTCGGCGGCGTCGTTGCAATCTTGGCGGCACGGCGCACGATGCGCGGCAAATCCTCCAGCCGCGTCACCTCCACCGCCCATTTCACCAGCGGTTCGGCCATCCGCACCAGCGGCCCATACAGCACCGGCTCCATCAGGCCGTGCCCCTGCTCCTGCTGGCCGGCCGTGAGGATCATCGGCGTGCCCGTGAACTGGGCGTTGTAGAGCGAGCCCATCGCGTTGCCGAGGCCGGGCGCGACATGAACATTGCAGGCGACGAGTTTTCCGGAGGCGCGGCTATAGCCATCGGCGGTCGCCACCACCAGGCTCTCCTGCATCGCCATCACATAGGTGAGGTCGGGATGGTCCTTCAGCGCATGCATGATCGGCAGCTCGGTGGTGCCGGGATTGCCGAACAGATGCGTGACGCCCTCGTCCTTGAGCAGCGCGAGAAAGGCGGAGCGGCCGGTGATCTTGTTCTTCATGTTTCCTCCAGGGAGCGGACGTTGCCGCAAGGACGGCGGCATGATGGCCGAAGTCGCGGGAGGCGCGCAAGGAAGCGTGCTCATGGCTGCGTTGCGTGGAAGCCCCGCTCTCGTGTCCCGGACGCGACGCGGCGAAGCGTTGCGGCGCAGAGCCGGGACCCAGTTGCTCACCGCATTCTCCGCTGCATGGGCCCCGGCTCGGCGGCGCGGCACTTCGTGCCGCACCGCGTCCGGGGCATGAGAGTGGAGCTAAATTTCCTCCCGGCCCAGCTCGAACGGGTCCTCGCCGCCCGCGCGCTTCTTCTTTTTCGAGCGCTGGCAGACCACGCCCGGAAAGCCCTTGAGCGGCACCAGCGGCTCGCCGGTATAGGCCCATTCCTGCAGCTCCTCGATCGCGATGTGATAGAGCGGCTGGCGGCCGGTGCGCTCCCTGAAGAGCGCACGCGGGATGTTGACCATGTGCGGACCACGCGGTCGTTCATAGGCAATCGGCGTGCCGCATTGCGAGCAGAAGCTGCGCGTGGTCCTGGTGGCCTTGTCCTCGTAGCGCGTGAGCGCCGTCTTGCCCGACGTAATGCGAAACCGCTTCTTCCAGCTTCCGACATAGGTCGCATAGGCCGCGCCATGGGCGCGGCGGCTGGCGGCGGAGTGATCGTGCCAGGCCCAGCGCGCGGGGACATCGATCTCGAAGGTGACCTTGCCGCAGAGGCATTGGCCGGTGGCGATCCCTGCGGCGACTGCGGCTTTGGCCATGGACGTCTTTCCGTTGTCATTGCAGACAATACGATCGTCATTCCGGGGCGCGACAAAGTCGCGAGCCCGGAATCCATCAGGCGGCTTGTTCAGACGGAGAGATGGATTCCGGGTTCGATGCTACGCATCGCCCCGGAATGACAGCCGAACTACGCCGGCGTCAGCTCGTCATAAACAGGATAATCCGTGTACCCCTTCTCCTCGCCGCCATAGAACGTCGCACGATTGTACGGCGTGATCGGGTAGTCGTGCTGCAGGCGGCGCGGCAGATCGGGATTGGAGATGAAGATGCGGCCGAAGGCGATGATGTCGGCATGGCCGTCGGCGATCGCCGCATTCGCAGTCTCGCCGGTGAAGCCGCCGGCGGTCATCAGCACGCCGCTGTAGAGCGGACGAAACAGCAGCATCGCCGACGGCACATTCTGCCAGTTGACCTCGGCGCGACCCGAGCCGCTCGATCGCGGCTCGATGAAGTGCAGATAGGCGAGGCCGAGCTTGTCGAGCGCCTTCACCACGTGGGTGTATAGCGGCATCGGATCGGGCTCGCCGGAATCGTTGGCGATGCCATGCGGCGACAGCCGCACGGCGACGCGGTTCGCACCCCAAACGTCGATCGCGGCCTGCGTCACCTCGAGCAGCAGCCGGGCGCGGTTCTCGATCGATCCACCATATTGATCGGTGCGCTGGTTGCTGCGTGATTGCAGGAATTGCTCGAGCAGATAGCCGTTGGCACCGTGGATCTCGACACCGTCGAAACCGGCCGCGAGTGCATTCTTCGCGCCTTGCCTGAAGGCCTCGACGATACCCTTGACTTCCCCGGTCTCCAGCGCGCGCGGCGTCTCATAGTCCGAGATCTTGCCGTCGGCCGTCATCGCCTTCATGCCTTCCGCCTTGATCGGGATCGCCGAGGCCGAAACCGGCAGCTCGCCGCCGTGGAAGGAGGAATGCGAGACGCGGCCGACATGCCAGAGCTGGAGGAAGATGATGCCGCCCTTGGCGTGCACGGCATCGACCACCTTGCGCCAGCCGGCGATCTGCGCCTCCGAATAGATGCCGGGCGTCGCCGGATTGCCGCGGCCGTGCGAGAGCACCGGCGAGGCCTCGGCGATGAGCAGGCCGCCCGGCGTCGCACGCTGGCCGTAATATTCGGCGTTGAGCGGGCGCGGTGAAAAGCTCTCGCGCTCGGCCCGCATGCGTGTCAGCGGTGCCATCGCGACGCGATGCGCAAGCTTGTACGGACCGACCTGCAACGGTCTAAACAACGCCTCGAATTTCATGCTGACCCCGAGTTTCTTTGGAAGGATGCGGATCATATCGCGAGGGGCGGCACCCGGAAAAGGCGCCGCCCCCATAAAAGCAGATATTCCCTCCCGCGGAAGGCGGGAGAGAACAAGTGCTAGGCCGTCTTGATCCAGACGGACTTCACGTTGAGATATTCCTCGACATGCTGCTTGCCGGACTCGCGGCCATAGCCGCTCATCTTGTAGCCGCCGAAGGGCACGGCCGGGTCCATCGCCTGGTAGCAGTTCACCCACACCGAGCCGGCGCGCAGCGACTTTGCAACCGCATGCGCCTTGCTGACGTCGCGCGTCCACAGGCCCGAACCGAGGCCGAAGGTGGTGTTGTTGGCGCGCTTGACCAGCTCGTCCATGTCCTTGAATGCGATCGCGGAGATGACGGGGCCAAAAATCTCCTCCTGCGCGATGCGCATGTTGTCCTGAACGCCCGCGAACACGGTCGGCGAGACGAAGAAGCCCTTCGACAGCGCGCCCTCGGTGACGCGGCCGCCGCCGGCGAGCGCCCTCGCGCCTTCCTTCTGGCCAATGTCGAGATAGCCGGTGACGCGCTCGAGCTGCTGCTCTGACACCAGCGGGCCGATCTGCACATTGGGATCGAGACCGTTGCCGACCTGCAGCTTCTTGCCGAACTCGGCGACGCGGCCGACGAACTCCTCGTAGATCGACTGCTCGACGAACAGGCGCGTGCCGGCGCTGCAGATCTGGCCCGAATTGGCGAACACCGCCATCGCCGCGCCCGGCACGGCGGCGTCGAGATCGGCGTCAGCGAATACGATGTCCGGCGACTTGCCGCCGAGCTCGAGCGAGACACGCTTCAAATTGCCGGCGGAGGCGCGGATGATCGACTGACCCGTGACGTGCGAGCCGGTGAAGGCGACCTTGTCGACGTCATGATGCGAGGCGAGCGCGGCGCCCGCGGTCTCGCCATAGCCGGGCACGACGTTGATGACGCCGGGGGGAATGCCCGCCTCCATCGCCAGCTCGGCGATGCGCAGCGAGGTCAGCGGCGCCTCTTCGGCGGGCTTGAGCACCACGGTGCAGCCGGTCGCGATCGCCGGGCCGATCTTCCAGATCGTCGCCGTGAGCGGGCCGTTCCAGGGAATGATGGCGCCGACGACACCGATCGGCTCCTTCAGCGTGTAGGAGAAGATCTCGCCGGGCAGCGAGTTCTCGATGGTCTCGCCGTGGATCGCCGTGGTCTGACCGGCGTAATAACGCAGCATGCCGACGGCGCGCAGGCGATAGGCGCGGGTGCGGCTGAGCGGCGCACCCATGTCCAGGGTATCAAGCTGCGACAATTCGTCGAAATTCTTCTCGACGAGGTCGGCAAGCTTGAGCAGCAGATTCTGCCGCTCGAACGGTTTCACCTTGCTCCAGGGCCCCTCGAAGGCGCGGCGGGCGGCGGCAACCGCACGATCGATGTCTTCCTTGTCGCCCTCGGCGACGGTTGCGAGCAATTCGCCGGTGGCAGGATTATGAGTCTCGAAGCGCTTGCCTGAGGCTGCATCGACCCACTTCCCGTCGATCAGCATCTGCTTGTAGGACCCATTCGCGAACGGATGGCGCGTGATCGGAATAGCCTGCGACACAGCCATGGCTGCACTCCCTGTCAGGTGATTGATTGGTTCGATCTGGGCGGGATCGTTAGGGTGAAGGATACAGCCGTGCCGGAAAGGCGTAAAGGCAGCGCTGAACGAAGACCTCCCATGCCAACTTGTGCAGGGTCGGACTGCTGCCATGTTATAGCTCGATGAAGAGTCCTCCCCGGAGATGATCCATGCCACATCCCGCCATCGTCAAAGACAATGTCGCCGTGATTACAGGTGGCGCATCCGGAATCGGGTTTGCCGCCGCTGCGGCCTTCGCGCGCGCGGGCATGAAAGTGTGTATCGCGGACGTGGACCGGCAACGTCTGGCGGACGCCGCAACAAGACTCTCATCCGTCACGTCTGCCACAAACGTGATGACCTTCGCCGTCGATGTCAGCAGCGCGGAGAGCGTGAGGGAACTGGAACGCGCCGTGGCCGCGCAGTTCGGCGGAACGGACCTGCTCATGAACAATGCCGGCATCCAGCCGGGCAGCACGCTGTTCGGCGAACCCGACAATTGGCAGCGCGTTATCGCCGTCAACATGTGGGGCATCATCAACGGCTCGCGCATCTTCGCGCCCAACATGATCGCACGCGGCAGGTGCGGCCTCATCATCAACACGGGCTCGAAGCAGGGCATCACCACGCCGCCGGGCGATCCCGCCTACAATGTCTCCAAGGCCGGCGTGAAGGCATTTACCGAAGCGCTCCAGCACGAACTGCGCAACACGAGAGACTGTCGCGTCACGGCACATTTGCTGATCCCCGGCTTCGTCTTCACGGGCCTCACCGCGAAAGGACGCACCGAGAAGCCGGCCGGCGCCTGGACGCCGGAGCAGACGGTCGATTTCATGCTGGCGCGGCTGGAGGTGGGCGATTTCTACATCCTGTGCCCGGACAACGACGTGCCGCGCGCGCTCGACGAGAAGCGCATGCAATGGGCCGCCGGCGACATCGTCGAGAACCGGCCGCCGCTGTCGCGCTGGCACCCGGATTACGCGGATGCGTTCACGAGGTTCGTGGAGGGGAAGTAACTGTCAGACCCTCATGGTGAGGAGCGCGCCCTTGCGCGCGAGGCGGACGATGCTGCGCATCGCCGCGAGAACCATGCAGGCCCGGCTGCAGCAGCCCGGCCTCGATCCTTCGAGACGCCCGCTTTCAGCGGGCTCCTCAGGATGAGGGTTGGAGTGTTCGCGGCGCGGCAGTTCGCGCAACCGCCCTACAGCGTCTCTTGCTGGTGCCCGCAATTCTTGCAAGCGAACTTGACCCGGGTCTGGCCTTTCTCCGCCTGGACCCGGTTCGGCGCGCCGCACTTGCCGCAGACGGCCTCGATGCGGGTCGCGCCCTGCTTGACGACGATGGTCTTCTTTTCCATCGATTCGCGGATCAGGCGCTCGGCCTCCTCACGCAGCGATTGTTTCGACAAAGCTCGTCTCCGCCTCTGGAAAGCGCGAGAGCCATATCGCACCTGCGTTCGAAGTACAATGCGAGATGCGGACCGCGAGGCACGATCAAGACGTCATTTCCGGGTGGGCCTGGACGCGAGAGCCGCGGCGCGTCGCTCCGCGGCTCTCTTGCTCGTCGTCCGATTGGCGCGAGGCACATTTTTCAAGCCGCCTTGGAAACCTCCATCAGCAAACGCTCGGCCTTGGCATCCTCGATGCGGTTCACCAGCCGGCTGCTCTCGTGATTGTCGCGCACGGTCTTGGTCAGGGTGATGCAGGTCTGGATCAGCATGACGATGCCCATGGTGAGATAGCCCTTCATCCAGAGGTCGATCGGCAGGAAGAAGATGCCAATGGCGACGAGAAATGCGGAGGCTGCGAAGGACGCGTAGGTGAAGGTCACCCAGGCGCTGCTATGGGGTTGGCCGTTCTGGTTCATGACGGTCTCCTGTTGGTTCGAATGATGATGGGGTTGGGGATCAGGCAGTCGGCGCGCGCTTGGACTTCAACCGGACCAGCACGTCGTCCGCAGTCGTCTTCAACCGTGGGCCAAAACCCTGCTCGGCTAATCTCTCGGCGGTGGCGAGCGGACCGGTGGCCGCGTCGAGCTCGACCAGCGCATCATCGGCGGCCTGGGTTTCCATCTGCCGTTCGCGCAGGCGCCGCAGGGTGCTCTCCGCCTCCGGCAGCGTGGATTCGTAAGGGCGTGCCGCCTCGATGCCGCTGCGCCGAAGCGAGCGTACCGCCTCCGAGGCTCGGGCGACGCGGCGACCGCGATCGAGCTCGGTGATGCGGGCCTGCGCGGTCGCGACGTGCCGCTTCAACCGGGCGATCTCGGTCGCGAACAAGGCGCGGGCCGTCATTGCCGCATCGCGGTCGGCCTCCAAGCCTACGATGGCTTCGGCAGCGTCCCTGGCGAGATCCTCGCGGCCGCCGTCGAGCGCCGCAACCGCGCGCGCCTCGAGATCGGCAATGCGGGCGATCGTCGCCTCGAGCTTGCGGCCTTCCTGCTGATCCTGCGCGATCGCCAGCGCCAGCGTCCGCTTGCTGCGCTCGACGGCCGCGGCCGCATCGCGCATCTGCTGGTCGAGAATGAGGAGGGCCGTGCGGTCCTCCAGCTCTTCGCCCGCGGCGGCCACGCTGCCGCGGAAAAGTGTCACGACGGTCTTGAACATCTGTTGCTCCCTGTTATGAGCGTTGCTCACAGATACTTTGTAGCAACAACCTTGAACATTGTTCAAGAGAATTTTGAGCAACGCTCAAGAATTTGACCGATGCATGTCTAAGGCCTTGGAACGTCGAGAGAAACTTCGATCCGCGCTCATTCAGGCGGCGGAACGGATGATCGCGGACCGTGGATTGTCAGGGCTGAAAACTCGCGATCTCGCCCGCGAGATCGGCTGCGCCAATGGTGCGGTCTATAATCTCGTGGCCGATATGGATGAGCTGATCCTGCGTGTGGGGTCGCGCACGTTGCTCCGGCTCGACGAGGCGCTGAGCGTGGCGGAAGGCGCGGGCGCCCCCTCGCCGCAGGAGACCCTGGTCCGCATCGCCATCGCCTATTGCGATTTCGCGGCGGAAAATCTCCAGCTCTGGCGCGCGCTGTTCGAGCACCGCATGGAGGCCGACAAGGTCGTCCCCGACTGGTCCGTCGACGACCAGATGCGGCTGTTCCGCCACATCTACAAGCCGCTGGCCGCGCTGTTTCCAAAGCGCGGCCCGGAGGAGCTCGGCATCACCGCACGCAGCCTGTTCTCGGCGGTCCATGGCATGGTGGCGCTGGGGTTGGAGCAGAAGCTGGTCGCCGTGCCGCTGCCGGCGCTGCGCAAGGAAATCGCTGGCCTCGTGCGCGCGATGATTGACGGACTGATCGCGCGGGCAGCATAGGGCCGCGCAGCAGCGGGACCGTAGAGATCTCGCCGGCACCAACGAACGTGCATATGCGCTCCGCTTCACTCCTTCGCGCAGCACCGGATCTGAATCTCGACGAGAGCTAGGAACGAACATTCCGAGGGTCGGTTGACGCGCATAGTTTCCCTCAGAGCGCGAGCCTTCCCATGTATCACCACGTCAAAAAACTGATGTTCACCGTGCGTGTCGACGAACCCGATCCCCGCTTCGGCAATATGCTGCTGGAGCAGTTCGGCGGCGCCAACGGGGAACTCGCGGCCGCGATGCAATATTCGATTCAAGGTTTGAATTGCGAGGACCCCGACCGCAAGGATCTCCTGATGGATATCGGCACCGAGGAGCTCAGCCATCTCGAAGTCGTCGGCTGTCTCGCGCGAATGCATCTTGCGCCTTCGAAGAATGACCGCCAGGCGGCGGAAGCCGATCCGCTGATTGCGATCGCCGGCGGCGGCGGTGTCAACCTGTTCAATTCGCAAGGCAATCCCTGGACCGCCGACTATCTCAAGATCACCGGCGAGCTCGACGTCGATCTCCGCAGCAACATCGCCGCCGAGGCGCGCGCCAAGATCGTCTATGAACGGCTGATCAATTTCTGCGACGACGCCGGCAGCAAGGACGCGCTCCAGTTCCTGATGACGCGGGAGATCACTCATATGAAGGCGTTCGCGCGAGCGCTCGAAAGCCTGTCGAAGCCGGCCTTCAGCGTCGGCAGGCTCGCGCCGACGCCCGGCCTCGTGAACCAGTACTTCAACGACTCCACCGGCAGCGGTGACCACGGCGAAATCGACACCCGCGGTCCCTGGAACGAGGGCGAGGATTGGGTGTTCACGGAATCGCCTGCGCTGCAGTCCGCCGATCCCGGCGCCGGCACGCCGATCGTCACGGAAAGCTCACCGCCCGTCGACGAAGCCGGCCTGACCGATCTCCTGCTCCATGAACTGCGCGACATTCTCCATGCCGAGAAGCAGTTGACCAAGGCGCTTCCCAAGATGGCGCAGGCCGCCCGCTTCGACCAGCTGCGGGAATTATTCGAGCAGCATCTGACCGAGACCGAGAATCAGATCGAGCGCATCAACGAGTGCTTCGAGCTGCTCGGCGAGAACGCACGCGCCAAGCCCTGCAAGGGCATGATGGGCCTCATCGAGGAAGGCCAGGAGGTCATGAAGGAAGGCGAGGAAAAGGAGGACGCGGCCGCCGACCTCGCACTGATTTCTGCGGCTCAACGCGTCGAACATTACGAGATGTCCGGCTACACCACCGCGCGCAACCTGGCGCAGCAGCTCCGGCATAGCGCAGTGGTCGCCCTGCTCTCCAAATCCCTCGCCGAAGAAGAAAACGCCGATCTCCTGCTCAATCAGGTCGCACGATCGCTGATGTCGGTTGCGAAGATGCCTGCCGCACTGGAGCAGGCCGAATAGGAAGCGCCTGGCGCGCGCAGACGCACCGAATGAAACCGCCTCGCGCCGTCGCGCGGGGCGGCCGGCCCCGGACACGGTACGATCATTCGTGCCGGTGGCACACACCTTGCCTCTCGATGCCGGACAATTGCCGGACAGGAGGCACCCATGAGCAGTTCACCCTTCCATATGAGCCGCCGCAGCGTGCTGCTCGGCGGCGTGGGTGCCGCCGGCATCAGTGCCGTCGCCGCTCCCTTCGCCTGGGCGCAGGGCCGGAGCGAAACGCTGCTGGTGGTGCAGGAGCTGGGTCCGAACTCGCTGGACATGCAGGGCGTCGGCTCCAACCAGACCGTGAACGGGCTATCGTGGAATTGCTACGACCGCCTGCTCTCCTCCGCCTCCAAGACGCTGCCGGACGGAACGCTGTCGTATGATCGCGAGAGGCTCGCGCCCGAACTCGCCGAGAGCTGGGAGGTCGCGGCCGACGGCATGTCCTGCACCTTCCGCCTCCGAAAAGATGCGAAGTTCCACGACGGGTCGCCGGTCACGGCCAAGGACGTCAAATGGTCGTTCGACCGCGCGGTGAAGGTCGGCGGCTTTCCGACCTTCCAGATGTCCGCGGGATCGCTGGAAAAGCCCGAGCAGTTCGTGGTCGTCGACGATCACACCTTCCGCATCGACTATGTCCGCAAGGACAAGATGCTGCTGTTCAACGTCGCCGTCGTGGTGCCGTTCATCATCAATTCCGAGCTGGCGAAGAAAAATGCGACGGCCGAAGACCCGTGGGCGCTGGCGTGGCTGAAGAACAACGAGGCCGGCGGCGGCGCCTACAGGATCGAGAGCTGGAAGCCCGGCAGCGAGACCGTGCTGGCACGCTTCGACGACTGGAAGAGCGGACCGTTGCCGAAGATCAGGCGCGTGATCGCACGCGACGTCCCCTCCGGCGGGACCCGCCGCGCCATGCTGGAGCGAGGCGATGCGGACTTGTCGAGCGGCTTTGCGCCGCGGGATTTCGACCAGCTCATCAGGGAAGGCAAGGTCAAGGTGTCGGGCGTGCCGATCCCCAATGCGCTCTGGTACGTTGCTCTGAACACCGCAAAGCCGCCGTTCGACAACGTCAAGCTGCGCCAGGCCATCGCCTGGGCGATGCCATATGAGCAGATCCAGAGCAGCGCGTTCTTCGGCCGTGCCGTTCCGATGTACGGCGGCGCCGACGTTTCAAAGCCGGTCTGGCCGCAGCCGTTTCCCTATGTCACCGATCTCGACAAGGCCAAGGCGTTGATGAAGGAAGCCGGCTTCGCCTCCGGCGTGGAGACGACCTTGTCACTCGACACAGGCACCGCGACCGTCGGCGAACCGACGGCGATCCTGATCCAGGAGAGCCTCGCCAAGATCGGCATCAAGGCGGGAATCGAAAAGATCCCCGGCGCGAACTGGCGGACGACGCTGAACAAGAAGGAGCTGCCGCTCGCGCTCAACCGCTTCAGCGGCTGGGTGGG
>NZ_AJQF01000108.1:0-5431 GCF_000261705.1 Bradyrhizobium genomosp. III
CTGGCTGGATTATCCCGAATATTACTTCTACTGGAATTTCCACGGCAACAACTCGATCTTCAACATCTCCTCTTACCAGAACAAGGAGATGGACGCGCTGATCGACAAGGCACGCTTCACCGCTGATACGGCCGAGTACGACCAGGCCGTGCAGGATTTCATTGCGCTCTGCATCCGCGACGTCCCGGTCGTTCCGCTCAACCAGCCAATCCACGACGTCGCCATGCAGAAGGGCATCACCGGCTACGAATTCTGGTTTCACCGCGAGCCGGATTACCGTCAGTATGCGAAAGGCTAAACCGCGATACGATCAGGACGAATCGTCATCGCGCTTTGGCTTTTTGTTTAAGCATGATCTTTTCGGAAAACCGCTGCGCACTTTTCCGGATCATTCTTTAGTCCTGACGGGCGAGGCTGATCGCGCCAGAACCCGCTCGGGCCTGCTCGATCGGAAATCCTCTTTCCAGACGCGTCGCGCTTGCGCGCAGCATCGCCGCATCGAGCCTGCCGTGCCGCAACCCGTCCAGAGCGCAGGCGAAGACGCGATAGAACTGCGCGCCGTCATAGGCGACCAGCAGCAGGTCGACGCCGGCATTGATCGCCTCGACCACGGCCTTGCAGACGTCGTTCTGGTAGATCGCACCCATCACGAGGTCGTCGGTCATCACCATGCCCTGGTAGCCCCATTTGTCCCGGAGAATGCCATCGACGACGCGCTTGGAATGCGAGGCGGCGCGGTCGGGATCGACCGCGGTCAGCGTGACATGCCCGACCATCAGCGCGCTGCGCGAATGCGACAGCACATCGCGGAACGGAAGCCAGTCGGAGGCTTCCAATTCCCCGACCGGCGTATCGAGATTGGCACTGAAATGATGCGTGTCGGTGCGGACGCGGCCGATGCCCGGAAAATGCTTGAGCGTGGCACCGACGCCGGATTCTTCCAGCCCGCGGACATAAGCGCTTGCGATCGTGCCGACGACAGCAGGATCGGTTGCAATTGCGCGCTGGCCGATCAGCGTGTGGAAATCGAGACGGTTGCGCCTCGCCGGCGGCTTGAGGTCGAGCACCGGCGCGAGATTGAGGTTGACGCCAAGCGCGCCGAGCTCGTGTCCGTGGATGCGGCCGAATTCTTCCGCTTTGGCCTGCTGGTCGTCGGGAGCCAGCCCGGTGAGCGTCGCCAGCGCCGGCACTTTGGTGAGCGGCGGGGCAAGGTGCCCGACGATGCCGCCTTCCTGGTCGGCGGCCACGACCAGCGGCGGCAGGCCCGCCGCGCGCCTGATATCCTGAAGCGCCGAGATTTCGGCACGTAGCGCCGCAATCGTCCGGCCCCGGATGTTGTGCCGGGTCACATAGACGCCGCCGATCAATCCCTGCTCGGCCAGCCGCGCGACCTCGGAAAACGAGGAATAGCCGACCATGAAATGAGGCCCGAGCTGTCGCGCCTCGGCGGCGCTTGCGCCGAGAACGTCGTGCTTGCGCAGCTCGAACTTCAGATGCGCGGCGGACATCAGGAGCGGCGGCAGGCACCAGAGCGTGACGAGCAGCTTGCCCGCGATAGTGCGCCACCGTTCTCCGCGCAGCAGGAGGATGACGATCACAAGGCTTGCGACGACAAGCGCGACGTTTCCGGCGCCCCGGAGCGCGACCAGATAGGGATCGTTCTTGTTCGCGGCCACGAATGCGACCAGGGGTGCGGCAAGCCAGAGCAGAATGAGACCGATACGGCGGAGGAATTGCATGATGCATCACGCGCTGGGAGTGGCGATGCTTCGCACCTATCAAAGCGATTTGCGCTCCGCGAGAGGCAAACGCGTGCCTGCACGAAATCTGCAAAAGACTCCTGAAACCGTGCAGACGATGATCCCGGCTTCTGCACAAGCACCGTTCAGACTTCGTGATGCCACCCATCACGAAAGGTCTTCTGGACATGACGAGCCTGGCTTCGACGATCGTAGAGGAAATCAAGCCGATCGGTCATTCCTCGATCCCGGCCAAGCTCGGTCTCGCGCTGGTGCTGGCCGCACTCGCCGACTGGCTGTTCTACGGCCAGCGAATCGGGCTGTCGCTGACGCTCTTTGCGATCGCGCTCGCCGGCGTGTCGGTGCTCTTCAATCACGCGGCCCTAAACCTGCGGCGCGCCCTGATCGGCACAGCCATTCTCATCGCCGGCCTCGCACCGGCCGTCGAGGAGCTCAACGCGCTCTCGTTGCTGATCCTCGGCGCGGCGCTGCTTATCGCCCTGCTGCTGGCGACCAATCCGGAAGCGACCGGGCTCGCCGACCGCGTCCGCGCGCTGCGCAATTTCGTCCTGCTCGGGCCCTTCAGGTTCTTCCTCGATGCGCCCCAGGTGTTCAACGCGTCGGCGCTGACCCGCGGCATCGCGCGCTGGCTGCTCCCTGCAGCACTCAGCACGGTCTTCGTCGCGCTGTTCGCCGCGGCCAATCCGGTGATCGAGCAATGGGTGTTTATGCTCAATCCGAAACTCATCCTCCAATATATCAGCATCCCGCGCGTACTTTTCTGGGCCTTGATGCTGGCGCTGGTCTGGCCGTTCATCCATGTGCGCTGGCGGCGCAAGACGATCGTCACCACCGCCGTCGCGGACGGACCTGTGCCGCCGCCGCTCCCGCCTCTGGTCTCGGCGGAGTTTCTTGGTCCCTCCACCATCCTGCGCTCGCTGATCCTGTTCAACCTGCTGTTCGCGGCGCAGTCCATTCTCGACGGCATCTATCTCTGGGGCCATATGGCGCTGCCGGACAATCTGACCTATGCGGGCTATGCGCATCGCGGCGCCTATCCGCTGATCGTAACCGCCCTGCTCGCCGCGGCGTTCGTGCTGGTGGCGATGCGCCCGGGCGGGCCGGCCGAGAAATCGTCGGTGATCCGGCCGCTGGTCTATCTCTGGGTCGGCCAGAACGTCCTTCTCGTCGCCTCCTCCATCCTTCGCCTCGACCTGTATGTCGATATCTACATGCTGACTTACTGGCGGATCGCGGCCTTCATCTGGATGGGGCTGGTGGCGCTCGGATTGCTCCTGATCGTCGCCCGCATCGCGCTCGGCCGGTCCAACGGCTGGCTCGTGGGCGTCAATCTGACCGCGCTCGCGATCGTGCTGTATGGCTGCGCGCTGGTGAACTTCGACGCCTTCATTGCCGACTATAATGTGGCGCACAGCAAGGAAGCTTCAGGTAAAGGCGTGCAGCTCGACACCAATTATCTCCTCTCGCTCGGGCCGCAGGCGCTGCCTGCGATCGACAAGGCCATTGAACTCCTGGCGAACGCGAAGGGCAGCGATCTTTCGGCACGAGGCTACTGTCTTGTGTCCCGACGCGACCGCCTTGTAGAACTGCAGCGCCAGGATCTGGCCTGGCGGAGTTGGGGCTTTCGGAGCTGGCGGCTGCAGCGCAGGCTGGACGCGCAGGCGAAAGATCAGTCCGGCAGCCGGCCGGCAGGGTGAGCGGAGACTTTCTTGGCGCATCGCATTCTCATCGTCGACGACGAAGGCCATATCCGCGAGGTCATCCGCGTTGCGCTGAAGAAGGCCGGCATGGACGTGATCGAGGCCCGCGACGGCAAGGAGGCGCTCAGCCGCTTTGCCGCCGACAGGCCCGATCTGATCGTGCTCGACATCGGCATGCCCGAGTTCGACGGCCTCGATGTCTGCCGCGAGATCCGCAAGGCGTCCGACGTGCCGATCCTGTTCCTGTCGGCGCGCGACGAGGAGATCGATCGCATCCTCGGTCTCGAGATCGGCGGCGACGACTACGTGACGAAGCCGTTCAGCCCACGCGAGTTGGTGGCGCGGGTCAACGTCATCCTGCGCCGGCTCAGCCCGCGCAATGGCGAGGCCAAGGCGGGCCCGGCCGCGCTGTCGCAAGGCGGCCTGCTGATCGATCCCGAGCAGCATGTCGCGACCTTCGCCGGCACGCCGCTGAAGCTGACCGCGATCGAGTTCGGCATCCTCCGCGCGTTCCTGACCCGGCCAACTTCGGTGTTCAACCGGGAGCAGCTGATGCGGGCGGCCTATCAGCTCAACATCCAGGTCTCCGACCGCACCATCGACAGCCACATCCGCAACATCCGCGCCAAGCTCGCAGTGCTGGCCTGCGACAACGTGATCGAGACCATCCACGGCGTCGGCTTCAAGCTCGGCCGCTGCGAGAAAGCGGCATGAGCGCGGCGCCCGACAAATGGCGGCCCTCGCTCGCCCTCGTGATCTTCACGGTGCTGACCACCGTTGGCGTGCTGCCGCTGGTCGGCCTGTTCTTCTTCCGCCTTTACGACAACCAGCTGATCCGTCAGACCCAGGCCGAGCTGATCGCGCAAAGCCGCGTGCTGGCGACGATCTATGCGCAGGAGGTCACGGCCAGGCTCGACAGCGGCCTGACGCTCGGCGCCGAGGTGCCGCCGAACGTGCTGCCCGACCCCGGCGACCAGGTCACCCCGATCCGCCCCGCGCTCGACCTCACCGCCAACGATCTGCTGCGGCGGCGACCGGATGCGCAGGCCGCGCCTCATCCGGCGCAGGCGGCCTATATCGAGATCGGCGCAAGACTGTCGCCGATCATCCGCGAGACCCAGAAGGTGACGCTGGCGGGCTTTCGTATCCTCGATCCGCAAGGCGTCGTTATCGCCGGGCGGCAGGAGGTCGGCCAATCGCTCGCCCATATCGAGGAGGTCGCCGACGCGCTGCACGGGCAGTATCGGGCCACCTTGCGCAACCGCGTGCCGGACAAGCCGCCGCCCCCGATCTATTCCTTCAGCCGCGGCCTCGGCGTGCACGTGTTCTCGGCAATGCCGGTGATCGTCAACAACCGCGTCGCGGGCGTGATCTACACCACGCGGACGCCGAGCAACATCTTCGACCATCTCTACCAGGAGCGGGCAAAGTTCGTGCTGGCGGGGCTCGCCGTGATCCTCGGCACGATCGCGATCGGCCTCGTGTTCTCGCGCACCATCACCCTGCCGATGCGCGAGCTGATCGACCGCGCCGCGCGGATCGGCCGCGGCGACCGCGAGGCCTTCCAGCCGCTTCGGCATTACGGCACGCGTGAGTTCGCCCAGCTCTCGCACAGCTTCCTCGGCATGGCCGAGCAGCTGGCGCGACGTTCCGACTATATCGCGACGTTCTCGGCCCATCTCACCCACGAGCTGAAATCGCCGCTGACCTCGATCAAGGGCGCGGCCGAGCTGCTGCAGGATTCCTATCAAGGCAGGTCAGACGGACTGACGCCGGCCGAGCAGAAGACATTCATCGCCAACATCCTGTCCGACACTCAGCGGCTGGAAGCGATGGCGCAGCGGCTGCGCGATCTGGCGCGCGCCGAGAGCCTGCCGCAGAACGAGCGCACGGAGCTGGCGCCCGTGATCGCCGACCTCAGGAACAGGTTTCCGGCCAGCTCCATCGAGGCCAGCGGCAGCCTCGACCGCC
>NZ_AJQF01000109.1:0-238 GCF_000261705.1 Bradyrhizobium genomosp. III
AGGCACTGATCGTGCTGTCGCATCTCGCCGACAACGCGATGCGGCACAAGGCTGGGACAATCAGGCTGGAGGCTGTGGACGAACGCACGACCTTGCGTCTGACGGTGAGCAATGACGGCGAGCCGATCTCGGCACCGAACCGCGACAGGATCTTTGATGCGTTCTTCACCACCCGCCGCGACCAGGGGGGCACCGGGATGGGGCTTGCGATCGCGCGCGCGGTGATGGCGAGCCATGG
>NZ_AJQF01000110.1:0-599 GCF_000261705.1 Bradyrhizobium genomosp. III
ACGAGGGCGCGGCCTTCGAGCTGCAATTCCCTGCGGTCTAGATCGCGAACACCCAGGCGGCGACGATGGTGCCGATGGTGACGAGACCAGCGATGGTCCAACCGGCGGCATATTCCAGCTCAGGATGACCGGTCGCCCGCATGATCTCTGCCGGATCGGCGGTATGTTTGTGTGCCATGACAGCCTCGCACGTTTCTTCCCGCGTCATATGTAAGTCGCATCAGCCGCCATTAGGTTCCATCACGGAAATGCGAGGAATGACGCAGCTTGGCTTGTTCGCCGTCCCTGACGAAGGCCCGACCGGCCTTCGCTACATGGACAATTTTATCGAAGCCGCCGTCGAGCAGGCCTTGATCGGCCGCATCGCAGCATTGCCGCTCGAGCGTTTCCAGTTCGGGGCGTTCGAGGGCAACCGCCGGGTGGCGTCGTTCGGCTATCGCTATGACTACACGCTGCAGCGGCTGGCCGAGGCGGAGCCGATTCCGGACTGGCTGTTGCCCGTCGCGCGTCAGGCCGAGGCCTGGGCGAAGCTGCCGGAGGCCAGCGTCCGGCAGGTGCTCTGCACCGAGTATGAGGCCGGCGTCGGCATCGGCTGGGGG
>NZ_AJQF01000111.1:0-1753 GCF_000261705.1 Bradyrhizobium genomosp. III
ATCCTCGGCCTGTCGCTCGGCTCGGCCTGCAACTTCCGCTTCCGCCGCCGCAGCGGCGACAAATGGCAGCGCCACACGCGCGAGGCCCAGCCGCGCTCGCTGTACATGATGGAAGGCGAGGCGCGCTCGCAATGGGAGCACAGTATCCCGCCGGTCGAGGCGCGCCGTTACTCCATCACGTTCCGGACGATGAAGCGGGCGTAACGCGGCCGGCCAGACAAAAAATGCGAAACAACCCCATGCAAAGTAAAACGCCCGTTCCGCCCGAGGCGCGGCGGCGCCGCACAAGGGTTTGACACATCGGTGCAAAACCGCCGCCTTGCGCAATCACCGCACGGCTTGCGTCTTGCCTTCCGAATCCGGTTGCATGCTAGATTGGCGGCACGCATTCCGCGGCAGGAGGGAAGCATGGCCGACAACAAGGCAAAGCGCGGCGGGGCCGATCGGGCGCTGATTGCGCTCACGGAAAAATATGAAGTCGCCTACTGGTCGAAGAAGTTCAAGGTGACCCCGGCCAAGCTGAAATACGCCGTCAAGAAGGTCGGCCGTTCCGCCAAGAAGGTCGAGGCGTATATCAAGCTCCAGAAGCACCGCGCCTCCGACAAGAGCCGGATCGCGCTGAGCGAGGCCTATGAGGTCCGTTACTGGTCGAAGAGATTCAAGATCACCCCGGCCAAGCTGAAGGCTGCCGTCGCCGCGGCCGGCCATTCTTCCAGGAAGGTCGAGGCCTATCTCGCCGCCCGGAAGACGGCAAAGAAGAAATCGGCCAGGAAGACGACAAGGAAGACGACGAAGAAGGCAGCCAGGCGCAAGAGCGCCGCCTGAAACCTCGGAAGCCAGGGATGCGGGGGGCCGCAACCTGTCCTCACATGGGCCACGTCGTCGCCAGTGCGACCGGGGGCCGCTGGCGGCCGGGCGCCAGCCGAAAATCTCGCACACGACGACGGTGGGGCTTTCGGGATGGTCGCCTTGCTGTCGCCGAACAAAGGTGCCGTGAAATCGCCTCAAGGCGGACGAATAAGGCGAATTGAAAAGACAGGCCAAACCGGCGAACCAATATGGGGGGCGCAAAGGCCGGCACCAAATGAAGAATTATCTCGCTTTTTTCCTGTTTCTGACCATCACGACAGCATCCGCGCATGGCCCGTTGCCGGCGCGGCTGACGCCGCCCTCCGACCTCATCCTGACAGGCCTGACCGATTCCGACACCACCGCCGGCGGCACCGCGCGGCTGTGCGAGCAGGTCACCTTCTCGCGGGGCCTGCGCTACGGCGAAAACGAGGCCAATGTGCTCGACGTTGCCGCCAGCACGACCAAGGCGGATACGCCGCGGCCGGTACTGCTGTTCGTGGCCGGCGACAGTTTCACCGGCGACCGCGCCGCGCCCGAGCTGTCGCGCCAGATCCAGGACCAGGTCATGTGCTTTGCCGCCCGCAACGACATGATCGGGGTGCGCGTCAATTATCGCTTGGCACCCGCAGCAACCTGGCCGATGGGAGCGACCGATGTGGCGGCGGCGCTGTCCTGGGTCCACGGCAATATCGACCTGTTCAACGGCGACGCACGCGAGATCGTCGCGGTCGGCTACGGCGCCGGCGCATTCCATGTCGCAACCCTGCTGGCGCATCCCGAGCTCCAGGCCGACCGCGCCGATGTCGCGGCCGTCGTGCTGGTGTCCGGCATCTACCGGGCCGGCAAGGACGCCAGCGACAGCGAGAAGGCCTATCTCGGCGGTGACGCCAGCCAGTACAAC
>NZ_AJQF01000112.1:0-6660 GCF_000261705.1 Bradyrhizobium genomosp. III
CGGCATCCTCAATGTCGATGTGCCGATCGTGCTGGCCTGGGCCGCGGACGATTCCCCTGGCCTCGTGACGCAGGGCGAGACCTTGAAGAAGACGCTCTGCGGCGCCGGCCACTGTCCGCGCAGCGCGCTGCTGCGCAGTCGCGACGGCATCGCGAGCGCCTTTGGCCTGGATGGCTCCGGCGACAGCCTCGCCGAACCGACCCTGCTGCTGGTGCATCAGCTGGAAGCGCGGGGGCTGCCGTAGCGGCGTGTCAGCACGCCTGCCACTTCGTACGGGCCTGCGCTGTATTGAAGCGGGCTGCCAGGCCACACGATTGCCAAACGCCTGATCTAGATCAACTCGCCTTGGTGCGGACTGAGCCGACCTCGTTGGGGGCCAACGACAAGGTGTCGAGCATGCGCGTCACCGGCAGACTGCTGTTCGTTTTGATCGCCGCACTCGGATCGCTTGGCGCGATGTCCGAGCAACGCCCAGACCAACCCACAAGCGACAAGGAAATCCGCATCGGCAATGTCATGCCGTATTCGGGAGCGCTCTCTGAATTCGGCGCGATCGGTCAGGCGGAGGCCGCCTATTTCGACATGGTCAACGCGCGCGGCGGCATCAATGGCCGCAAGATCCGCTTCATCACGCGCGACGACAATTCCGATCCGTCGACCGCACTGGAGCTGACGCGCAATCTGGTCGAGAAGGACGACGTGCACCTGATGTTCGGATCGTTCGGCACGCCCGGCAATCTCGCCACCCGCTGGTATCTGAACGAGAAGAAGGTGCCGCAGCTTTTCGTCGCCTCCGGCGACGAGGAGCTGAGCCAGGCCAGGGCTTTCCCCTGGACCATGGGCTGGCAGCCGTCGATCCGGTCGGAGGGGCGCATCTACGCCAACTACATTCAGGCCTATTATCCCAGGAAGAAGATCGTCGTGCTCTGGCAGAACGACCAGTTCGGACGCATGCTCTACAAGGGAATCCAGGACGGACTTGGCGATCTGAACCGCCATGTCCTCGTCGACATCGCCTTCGACATCGGCGACGAGCACCTCGACGGGCACGTCTCGATCCTCAAACGCGCGGGTGCCGATATCTTCGTCTTTCTCGGCGTGCCGTCGACGGCATCCAAGGTGATCAGGCTCGCGGCTTCGCTCAACTGGCGCCCGGTCTTCATCGTCAACGATACCTCCGCCTCGATCGCCAATGCGATGGCGCCCGCGGGCCTGGAGAATTCGGCCGGCGTGATCTCGGCCGCCTTCCTGAAGGACCCCAGCGACCCCGCCTGGAAAGACGATCCTGCCATGAGGGAATGGTTCGCCTTCATGGACAAGTACCATCAGGTCGAAAGCACCAACAACAGCGCAGCGGTCTACGGCTACGCCGCGGCCGAGGCGTTGACGCAGGTGCTGAAGCAATGCGGCGACGACCTGTCACGCGAGAACATCATGCGTCAGGCGGCTTCGCTGAGGGGTTACAACCCCTCCGTCGCGCTGCCCAACATCAGGATGAATACCTCGCCGAACAACTATCTGCCGATCAGGCAGATGCGGCTGGTGCAGTTCGACGGGCGGTCGTGGCAGCCCTTTGGGGATGTGATCGAGACGGCGTTCACGGAGGGGGCGGCGAGGTGAGGCCCACCTGAACGCTGTCCAGCGGATGGATAGGTAACAAAACAGACCGGATGGATGGGTAACAGTCGTTCATGATCTGGTCGGCTGCGGCGCGGCGCTGGCGCTGCGCCGCAGCTTGCGCGTTTTCTGGTCGATGATGCCGATCGGTACGTCGAGAAGCGCACTTGCCAGGATCCGTCTTCGGTCTCCTCGACGGCAACGGCTCCACCAACGAGAGCGCTGCAAATGTGAATGAGCTCGCCTCGCCATTTGATCTCGCCGTTGGAGCGAACCTGGCGCACCGCGGCTTCGGCCGGATAATCCGGCTCGGGAAGCCGCGTCGTTCAGCGTCGTCGACCGAATAGGGAATCACCTCGCGGCTGATGGAGACAGCTCTGAGAACCAGGAGCCTATGCCGCATCGAGGACTTGCATTGAAAGACCGGGTCTGGCTGGTTTGAGCTCCTGACAATCAGACCGGAACTCACCATGATCCAGTTCGACACGTTGCTGACTTATATCGCGGTGGTTCTCGGCCTCTTTCTCATTCCGGGTCCCGCCGTCCTCTTGGTGCTCGGGCGCGCGTCTGTGGGCGGGCATCGCGTCGGAATTGCCACCGGTCTTGGCATCGCTACTGGAGACCTGCTTCACACCGCGATGGCTACGCTCGGATTGTCGGCGGTGCTGATGACCTCGGCTCTCGCCTTCAGCCTGGTGAAGTACGCCGGCGCTGCCTACCTCATATATCTTGGCATCCGCGCGTTTATGGAAAGAGGCGAGGATATCAAGTTGGCGCAGTCGCGTTTGGTCGACGCGTCGCTCGCCTTCCGGCAGGCCGTGCTGGCCGAACTGCTCAACCCGAAGACGGCGCTCTTCTTCCTGGCCTTTCTCCCACAGTTCGTACATTCCGAGAAGGGCTCCGTCGTTGCCCAGCTTGCAATTCTTGGCCTCATCTTCGTCATCATGAGCGCGATCTACACCGCGTTGATCGCACTTGTTGCCGGACAAGTCGCTGGCTGGCTCACCCGTCATCGCAGCATCGGCCGCTGGCAGGGCCGCGTCATCGGGGCGATCTACCTGGGTCTTGGCGTTCGCATGGCCTTGCAGCAAAAGTAGCCGATCGTTCCATCCCGCCCGGAGAGATTCATGACCGAGACCATCCGCATCCAACGCTTCCATGCGCGGCCCGTGATCGTGCCGATGAGCCTGCCGCTGCAGACCTCGACCGGCGCTGTCGCCAGGGCCCCGCTGGTGCTGATCGACTGCGAGACCGACCAGGGCGCTCGCGGGCACGCCTATCTGTTCTCGATCACGCCATCGGCCTTGAAGCCGCTGACGGCGATGGTCACGGAAATGTCAGACTTGCTTGCCGGCGACGAGCTGCTGCCGGTCGAGATCGAGCGCAAGCTGACCCAGCGCTTCACCCTGCTTGGCCTCGCCGGCCTGCAGCGGCTGGCGCAATCCGGCATCGACATGGCGGCCTGGGACGCGCTCGCCCGCAGCAAGGGCCTGCCGCTGGCACGGCTTCTCGGCGGCGCGCCGAAGCCGGTCAAGGCCTACAATTCGAAGGGGCTCGGCATCATGCCGGCGGGCGCCGCCGTCGAGGAGGCGCACAAGCTGCTGGCCGAGGGGTTTCAGGCCGCCAAGATCCGCGTCGGCCGGCCCGATGCGCGGGAGGATCTCGCCGTCGTCCGCGCGGTGAGAAAGGCCGTCGGCGACGAGGTGACGCTGATGTGCGACTACAACCAGGCACTGACGGTGACCGAAGCCATCCGCCGCGGCGAGATGCTCGACGACGAGGGCTTGAGCTGGATCGAGGAGCCGATCCGCCACGACGATTATGCCGGCTGCGCCCGCATTGCCGACGCACTGCATACGCCCGTCCAGATCGGCGAGAATTTTGACAGCGCCTTTTCGATGCAAACAGCGTTCTCGGCGGAGGCCTGCGACTACGTGATGCCCGACGTGCAGCGCATCGGCGGCGTCACCGGCTGGCTGCGCGCCGCCTCGCTCGCCCATGCCGCCGGCATCGAGATGTCGACGCATCTGTTCTCGGAAGTCAGCGCGCATCTGCTCTGCGTGACGCCGACCGCGCACTGGCTGGAATATGTCGATTGGGCCGACGCGGTGCTTTCGACGCGACTGAAGATCAAGGACGGCTTTGCGCTGCCGAGCGAGGAGCCCGGCAACGGGATTGCGTGGGACGAGGCGGCAGTTGCCAAATATCTCGTTGAATAGGCTGCTTGCTATGACCGAACAGCGGCAATCATGTTCAGCTCGACCGGCGCCCCTCGCGGCAACTCGGCGACACCGACGGACGTCCGCGTATGACGACCGCGCTCGCCGAGGCGTTCGATCAGCCGATCGGAGGCACCGTTCATGACTTGCGACTGCTGGGTAAATCCAGGTGCCGAAGCGACGTATCCAACGAGCTGCAGGACCTGGACGATCCGGTCCTCTCCGCCTGTGGCGTGATTGATGGCGGAAATGCAGAGATCGGCGCAAAGGGCTGCAGCTTCTTGTGCGGCCGCGATATCGACGCCTGCTCCGACCTTGCCCACATACAGCAGGTCTTCGCCGCGACGCGGCAGCTGGCCACTGACATAAGCGAGTCCACCATGGATGATCACCGGCAAATAGTTGCCGCCGGGCTTGTTCACGCTGCTCATCTCAATAGCCTGCCTTTGCTTCACATCCGGCGAAGCGACGCATTTCGCCGCACGCCATAACTCGATCGCACCGGCTCCCCGCCGTGGTGGATAACCGGACAATGGCAGGCGGCGAGTCATGGATCAAGGCTGCGAAGCCTCATCCGGCCCGACAGAGCTCGCCCCACGCATTGCACCACGGCGGCGCGCGCGATAACGATCCGCTATGACCATTTGGCGCCCGCATCCCCACATCCGCGTCGTCGCGATCGGCCTGCACTGGCGGGACGGGCGCCTGCTGGCGGCCGAAATTCGCGACGATGCCGGGCGGATCAAGGGTGTTCGGCCGCTCGGCGGCGAGATCGAATTCGGCGAAAGCTGGCGCACTGCGCTGATGCGCGAGTTCAACGAGGAGCTCGGCATCGACGTCACCATCACAAGCGAGCCGTTGGTGCTGGAGAACATTTTCATGCACGAGGACGCAACCGGGCACGAGGTGATGTTCATCTGCGAGGTGGAGTTTCCCGACGGCGCCTTCGCCGACCGGGATCGCCTCGACTTCCTCGAGGACAATGGAGAGCAGATCGTCGCGCGCTGGTTCGACCTTGCCGACCTCGACGTGGACGGCGGACCGAGCCTTTATCCGGCCGGGTTGAAGGATGTGCTGCTCCAACCGGCGAGCCAGCCCGATTGACGGCGTTGGCTAGCTCCACGCCGGGGATTTACGCGATTGGCTGATTTTCCGCCGGGTAGACCAGACGCTCTTCGGGAACGCCCCGCGCAGCCGGATTCATCTCGGCCTCTTTGACCTGCCCCGGCCCCAGAATGTGAAACACCGTCTCGCCCGCCGCGAGCAAGTAATCGGTGATGATCCGACGGTGACATCGCCACCACAATGTTTCCGCGCACATGATGGCGCAGCGCTGCACCTGCCCGACGGCGCGCAAATGTGCGAGCCCTTCGTGAAAGGCCGCGCCCATCGCGTGGTCGGCGTAATTGTGAAAGCTGACGTTCTGCCAGAAGGCGTTGGTCTCGCGCGGCACCTCGCGCTTGCGGCTGCGCAGGCCGCCGAGCGAGGCAATGTGCTCGTAGCCGATCGAAGCAGCCGCGAGCGATTGCGGCAGGGTCTCGCGATTGTACTGCGGGTTGGTACGGGAGCGGGGCACGGTCCGAACGTCAGCCACGAAGGTGACCGCGCTGCCCTGCAACAATTCGACGAATTCCTCGATCGATCGTGTGGCGTGGCCGATGGTGAAGAACGGATGAGCCATGGTGACACCTCGACCGCCCGGCTCGCGGGCCGTCAGCTTTTCAACGACCGCAATGCGCGGCCCTTGTGCAGGGCGACGTGATCGGTCTTGTCGCTCCTGATCTCGTACTGCGGATCGTCAGGCGTAGCGTGATGGACGTAGCCCTTGTAATCGACCTCGGCGGTGTGCACGCGCAGGATATGGCCGCGCACCCGGCCGGCCTCGGAATTCCAGCTGACGTGGTCGCCGACGGCAAACCTTTTTCCGGGGTTCTTGGACATGGCGGATCAATGCGCGGCAGCACCGGCCTGTTCCAGGGGGCAGCCCCCGACCGCGCGAGCGCAGGCTAAATCCCTGCGGCAATCCACCAAGGCGTGGGCAACGAAGACGTGATGCAGCGGCGACCGCGGATCGCGCGATCCTGAAAGGTCGGCGAGGCGATTGATGATATGACGATCAACATTCAAAACCAGAGGTCACCATGCCCCCTTCCGAGATGTCTCGAGGCTCCATCAGGCCGCGGCCCTTTGCGCGATGTCGTCGTCGTGCTGCGGCAGCGACCGCAGCGCTGCTCCTCGCCGCAGCGTTCTGGCCAGCAGGAGGCGCGCAAGCTGCCGCAAATGACGCGGAGGCACGAAACATCTTCGAAAAATTCATCGCCGCGCAGAATGCGCATGATGCGGACGATGTGAAGATGATGCTCTGGAATTCGCCCGGCACACTGTTGTTTGCGAGAGGCATCGAGACGAGAGGCCGCGATGCGGTCGCCACCCGATTCAAGGCGTATTACGAGGGCACCTGGCACCTCGAGCCCAACATGTCGGAATTCCACGTTGCGGTGATCTCGAACGAGGTGATGCAGATCCTCGTTCCCATCGTTTTCACACGCGGCCTTCCGGGCAAGCCGTCGCAACAAAATACGTTTCTGATCAGCCAGACCTACGTTCAGGATGCGACCGGCTGGCACGTCGCCTCCATCCTGCCGGTGGCGAACACGGAACTGAAGTGATGGCTGGGATGGGCCTCTGGAGGGGCATCCCTGATTGCGCTTCGCTCCATCCCGGCTACGGGCTGTCCAGGGAAACCGAGCAAGCCGCGCCAGTCCGTCTCCGCTCTTCGAGCTACGCCGGACACGCTTCGCATGGAGATCGTGGCTTGCCGAGC
>NZ_AJQF01000113.1:0-3029 GCF_000261705.1 Bradyrhizobium genomosp. III
CCTTTGGGCTTCGGCGCGGCATCCTTCTCTCGCTATCGCGAGCGAAGGATGGTGGGCACGACAGGGATCGAACCTGTGACCCCTACCATGTCAAGGTAGTGCTCTCCCGCTGAGCTACGTGCCCTAAAAGTCCACTTACGTCGGGTGGGGTCCCTATAACGGACGAGGGGACCCTGTGCAAGGACGGAACGGGGCCGATTTAGGCCGCCAGCATCTTGTTCACTTCGCTGACCAATTCGCGCAGATGCACGGGCTTGGACAGCACCTTGGCGTTCTTGGGGGCGTCCGAATCCGAGTTCAGGGCGACCGCAGCGAAGCCGGTGATGAACATGATCTTGATGTCGGGGTCGAGTTCCGAGGCCCGGCGGGCGAGCTCGATGCCGTCCATCTCCGGCATCACGATGTCGGTGAGCAGCATTTCGAACGGCTCTTCCCGCAACCGCTGATAGGCGGCCATGCCGTTGTCATGGGACGAGACCTGAAAACCGGCGTTTTCCAGCGCCTTGACCAGGAAACGGCGCATGTCGTTGTCGTCTTCAGCGAGCAGGATTTTTGGCATGGCAGGAAACGTCGAATCCCCAGAGGATATCAGCAGAGCTTACTAAGCCGGACAGAGGGTAAATTTGGGGTGAAAATCTTAACCCCAAGCCGGCTGCACTGCCGGCTCCTTGTGAACCGGAATGCCGCTCGAATCAATCGAGCCGCCGGCGCATCCCCGCTTCCCTGCCCACACGGTTAAGACATGTTCCAGCGCCGATCACATCTTTTCGCTTGGCAGAATGGTTGCGATTCCGGACAATGACGACACATAAGAGCCGCATCGATCGGCCGAATCAATTCGATCCGAGGCCCGGATCCTGCCGCTAAGGGACGAAGCCTGAGAAGATGACCCGGTTTGACGGCGAGGTGTCGCCAGCCTTCGAGATCGTTGAGCCCGCGCAATGGCGCGCGCCTGTCATCTTCAACTCGCCCCATTCCGGCTCGACCTATCCGGACGAATTCCTCGCGGCGTCCAGGATCGACCTGCCGACGCTGCGGCGGTCCGAAGATTCCTTCATGGACGAGCTGATCGGCCACTTGAGCGAGCGCGGCTTTCCGACCGTGCGGGTCAACTTTCCCCGCTCCTATGTCGACGTCAACCGCGAGCCCTATGAGCTCGATCCCCGCATGTTCAGCGGACGGCTGCCGAGCTTTGCCAATACCCGCTCGATGCGGGTCGCCGGCGGCCTCGGCACCATTCCGCGCGTGGTCGGCGACGGCCAGGAGATCTACCGCGACCGCATCCTGGTCGACGATGCGCTGGGGCGGATCGAGACGCTATACAAGCCCTACCACCGCGCGCTGCGCCGGCTGATCAACAAGGTGCACCAGATGTTCGGCACCGTGGTGCTGGTCGACTGCCATTCGATGCCCTCGGTCGGCGTCAGCAGGGACGAGCCGCGCCGGCCCGACGTCGTGATCGGCGACCGCTACGGCACAAGCTGCACCCCGCTTCTGCCCGACCGGGTCGAGGAGACCATGACCGGGCTCGGCTATTCGATCGGCCGCAACAAGCCCTATGCCGGCGGCTTCATCACCGAGCATTACGGCAATCCCGCGAGCGGCCTGCACGCGGTGCAGCTCGAGCTCAACCGTGCGATCTACATGGACGAGCGGCGGCGCGAGCGGAGTGCACGCTTTGCGCAAGTGGCGTCCGACTTCGGCGTTCTCGCCGACGTGCTGGCGACCACGATTCCGTTCGGCGATCTCGGCCCGTTCCAGGCCGCGGCAGAATAGGCGCCGGCTTTTCTTCGTCAGATCGTATTGTCTGTGATCGGGCGAACGCGTCTTCGCTTCGCTTTCGCTGCGCACCTTGAAACGAAAACGACAGGCCCAAAGAAAAAAGGGCCGCTCGCGAATGACGCAAGCGGCCCAAGTCTAGGGAGGAAACGCCCAAGGAGGGCAGCGGTAACGCCAAGCGCTACCGCACCGCAACAATATGCGACCGCGCCGCACAAAGTGCAAGGGCTTTTGAGCCATTTCCCATGCAATACGCACATGGCTCAATTGCTTCTATGGAAACCCAGATTCAGTTTCTTTGATAAGGAATTTCAATGGGTTGATAGCCATTTGCATACGAACAAGGCATATTCGGAACTAAGTTTTCAACTCTGTGATCGATATTTGGCCAGCAGATGACTTGGATGGGGCAGCAGCCTTCGGCATCCAAAATACCAGGGTGCAAGATCAAGTCAGCGCTGCACGCGGGAGGCGAATTGAGCTAGGCAAGAGGGAGCTCCATCCAACCTTCGCTTTGAGGATTCGGCCTGTGACGGTGATCGACTTTTCCGCCTTCATCGGACGGCTCGCCACCGCCTCCGGCGAAACCATCCTGCCGTTCTTCCGCACCTCGCTGTCGATCGACGACAAGAGCAAGACCAAGGATTTCGACCCCGTCACGGAGGCCGACCGCGCCGCGGAGGCGGTGATGCGGCGGCTGATCAAGGCCAACTTCCCTCAGCACGGCATCGTCGGCGAGGAATTCGGCAATGAGCGCGAGGAGGCCGACTATGTCTGGGTGCTCGACCCCATCGACGGCACCAAATCCTTCATCGGCGGCTTTCCGATCTGGGGGACGCTGATCGCACTGCTGCACAAGGGCGCGCCGGTCTACGGCATGATGCACCAGCCCTTCATCGGCGAGCGCTTCTCCGGCGACAACGGTTCGGCCAACTACAAGGGCCCGTCCGGCGAGCGCCGGCTCCAGGTTCGCCGCTGCGCCTCGCTTTCGGAAGCCACGACCTACACCACCAGCCCGCTCCTGATGAACGAGCGCGACCGCGCCATTTTCAGCCGCATCGAGAAGGGCGCGCGTCTGTCGCGTTATGGCGGCGACTGCTACTCCTATTGCATGCTGGCGGCCGGCCACGTCGATCTCGTGGTCGAGACCGAGCTGAAGCCTTACGACATCGCCGCGCTGATCCCGATCGTGACCGGCGCCGGCGGCGTCGTCACCACCTGGGAAGGCAAGCCGGCCCAGGGCGGCGGCC
>NZ_AJQF01000114.1:0-3366 GCF_000261705.1 Bradyrhizobium genomosp. III
GGGTTCACGAAGAAGCACTGAAGCTGCTCAACCAATAACACGCGAGCGGAGGCTTGCATGACCATCTCACGCAGGCTTCTTCTTGGATTATTGCTGCTGCTGCCATCAGTGGCGTCCGCTCAGAATTTCCCGGCCAAGCCGATCAAGCTGATCGTGCCGTTTCCGGCCGGCGGGCCCAACGACATCATCGCGCGGGTCATCGGCCAGCGCATGTCGGAGCTGTCAGGGCAGCCGGTGCTGATCGACAATCGCGGCGGCCAGGGCGGCGTGCTCGGCACCGATGCGGTCTCCAAGGCCGCCCCCGACGGCTACACCATAGCGATCTCCTCAGCCGGCGCGCTCGCGATCAGCCCGAGCATGGAGAAAGTCGCCTACGACACCTTGAGCGACCTCACACCGGTGACGCTGGTTGCGACGGTGCCGGAGATGCTCGTGGTCGCCACCAACGTGCCCGCCAAGGACATGGGCGAATTGATCGCTCTGGCCAAGGCGCAGCCGGGAAAGCTCAACTTCGCCTCTTCCGGCCCCGGCAGCCTGCCACATCTCGCCGGCGAGCTGTTCAAGCTGACGGGGAAGATCGACATCGTCCACGTGCCCTATCGCGGCGCAGCCCCCGCGGTGAACGATCTCTTGGGCCAGCAGGTGCAGATGACGTTTCTCGATCTCCCCGTGCTGCTGCCGCAGGTCAAGGCCGGCGCGCTGCGGCCGATCGCGATGGGCTCGGCAGAGCGCGCCCCGACCGCACCTGACGTGCCGACTCTTTCGGAAGCGGGTTTTCCCGATCTGCGCGTCGAGAACTGGTACGGCATGGTGGCGCCCAAGGGCACGCCGAAGGAGATTGTCACGGCGCTGCACGCCCTGGCGACGAAGGCGATGGCCGATCCCGCGGTGAAGGAGAAGCTCGCCGCGCAAGGCGCGACGCTGGTCGGCGACGAGCCGGAGCACTTTCGGTCATTCATCGCGGACGAGACTAGGAAGTGGGCGAAGGTGATCAAGGACGCCGGGGTGGAGACGGCGAAGTAGTTCGCGTTTTCGCTGGGTAAGCACCACCTTCACAACGCGACAGGTGCGTTCCCTCCCCCCTTGCGGGGGAGGGTTAGGGAGAGGGGGCCACACGGGGACCCCATCGATCTCTCTTCTTCACGACAGAGCACCTGTTCCTGGACTACCCCTCTCCCCCGCCCTCCCCCACAAGGGGGGAGGGAGCGCAGTTTGCTCGCTGCGGGGGCGTGCCTCACACTAGCGCAGCAACCAACTGCTCACACCGCCTCTGCCCGCAGATGCTCCACCAGCATCTTCGCAGGCCTTGGCAGCGTCTTGAAGCTGCGCGCGCAGATCACGAGCTTGCGGTTGGCCCAGGCATCGCGTAGCCGGACCATGGCGAGCGGCATCAGTTTTGCGCAGCGGCGGGCGGCGGATATCGGCACCAGCGCGATCCCGACGTCGGCGGCGACCATCTGGCAGATCGCATCGAAGTCGCGCAGGCGCGCGCGGTAATGCGGGCGCATGCCGAGCCGGGCGGCGTGCTTCGAAATGTGCATCTGGAGCGCGGTGGCGCTGGTGAGCCCGACGAAGTCGCAACTGCCGGCTTCCTGAAAATCGATCTGGCGGCGACCCGCGAACGGGCCGCGCCGCGACGTCACCAATGTCAGGTGGTCCTCGCTGAACACGAAGCGCTCGATATGGTCGGGCAGCGCGTGCTCGGCGGCGAAACCGAGATCGGCGGCGCCTGCGGTGATCGCCGCCGCGATGTCGGTGCTCTCGCGCTCCTCGATGTCGATGGCGACGTCGCGGTGCTCGCGCAGGAAACCGGCCAGCGCCTTCGGCAGATGTTCCGACAGGCCCGAGGTGTTGACGAGGAAATGCACGCTGGCGCGCACGCCGCTGGCAAAACCGGCGAGATCGCCGCGCATGGCATCGATCTGGTGGATCACGAGCCTGGCATGATCGAGCAGGCTCTCGCCGGCCGCGGTCAGCTCGACGCCGCGCCGCCCGCGCTTGAGCAGCGCGACGCCGAGCGCGTCCTCGAGCCCCTTGATGCGCGCGCTGGCCGAGGCCAGGGCCAGGTGCGACCGCTCTGCGCCGCGGGTGATGCTGCGCTGGTCGGCGACCGCGATGAAGAGCTGGAGGTCGACGAGGTCAAAACGCATGGCAGATCTCCCAGCCTTCGTTCAGAGCGAAGGCTTACTCCGTAACCTCCAGATTGTGCGCCCGCGCGGCTTCGGTCAATGTGCTCTCATGATCGACCCGCTTCTCATTGTCATCGCCGCCGTGTTCCTGATCGCCGGATTCGTCAAGGGCGTGGTCGGGCTCGGCCTGCCGACGGTGTCCATGGGCCTGCTCGCGGTGAGCATGACGCCCAGCCGCGCGATCGCCATCGTCATCGTGCCCGCCATCGTCACCAACATCTGGCAGACCTTCGTCGGCCCGTATCTGCGTGACATCCTGAAGCGGCTGTGGCCGCTGATGATCGGCACCGTGATCGGATGCTGGCTCAATGCCGGCGCGCTGACCGGGCCGCATGCGCGCTACGGCACGATCGTGCTCGGCGTCCTGCTCGTCATCTATGCCGTGATCGGTCTGAACAAGTTCCAATTCCGCGTCGCGCCGCAAAACGAGAAATGGGTCGGCGGCGTGGTCGGTGTCGTCACCGGCGTGATCTCGGCCTCGACAGGCGTGCAGGTGATCCCCTCGATGCCGTTCATGCAGGCGATCGGCATGGAGAAGGACGAGCTGGTGCAGGCACTCGGCGTGTTCTTCACGACGGCGACACTGGCGCTCGCCTTCAACCTGACGGCCGTTGGGCTGTTGACGCCAGCCAATGCCGTGCCGGGCGCGGTGGGCATGGCCATGGCTTTTGCCGGCATGTTCGTGGGACAGTCGGTGCGAGCACGGATGCCGGCCGAAGCGTTCCGCCGCTGGTTCCTGATCGCGATGATCCTGCTCGGCCTTTATCTCGCCGGCAGTGCGCTGGCGAAGGAATTCGTTTGAGGGAAGATCGCCCTACGCTGCCCGCATCATTCGTTCGAATGAGCCTATCGCGTCTCCAGCATGGCGACGCGGATGCCGAGATAGATGAAGAGGCCGCCGAGCGCGCGGTTGACCCAGGCGATCACGCCTTCGGACTCGCGCAGGCGGTGGGCGGCTTTGGCCGCGAACGCGGCCAGCACCAGGCACCACAGCGTGCCCGTAGAGATGAAGATCAGGCCGAGCGTCAGGAAGGCGAGCGGCTTGTGCGGTGAATCGGCCGCGACGAATTGCGGCAGGAAAGCCAGGAAGAACAGCGCGACCTTGGGATTGAGCGCGTTGGTGAAGACGCCCTGGAGGAAGACCCGCCGCAGCGAGCTCCGCACCGGCTCCTCGATC
>NZ_AJQF01000115.1:0-3155 GCF_000261705.1 Bradyrhizobium genomosp. III
CCACAGCATCTGAAGCCCGGTGAACACGAGATAGGCCGCCCCGACCAGCTTCAGGATCGAGAAGGCGGTCGACGAGGCCATCAGCAGGGCCGAAAGCCCGATCGCGGCGGCCGCGACATGGACGAAACAGCCGCAACTGATGCCGAATGCGGCCGCGGCGCCGCCCCGCCAGCCCATCTGCATGCTGCGACCGATGACGTAGACGGAATCAGGCCCCGGCGTGATGTTGAGCAGTACGCCCGACAGGATGAAGAGCCCGATTTCGTGAATGCCCAGCATGCAAATGTGCCCCCTGCCGCCCGTTCCGGCGGTCGCAATTCCGCTTAGTCGGTTCGGCCGCCGCCGTCCACCGCCGGGATTGCGGAGGATTTACCTCGAATTTGCAATGCGGATCATGCTTCCGCTCGGCCACATCTGCTTTATAAAGGCGAGGTTCTTGAAATGCGGGATTCGCGTCGACTTGCCACGCCGTGGCCAGTCCCAGATCCCTTCTCGATCCCTTCTCGATCCCTTGGAGCTTCCGGGATATGGAAAGACGTCTGGCCGCCATCGTCTGCGCCGATGTCGCCGGCTATTCGCGCATGATGGGCAGCGACGAGGCCGGCACCCATGCCGCCTTCAAGGCCCATCGCAGCGCGATCCACCCGATCATCCTCAATCACGGCGGCCGCGTCGTGAAGAACACCGGCGACGGCTTCCTGCTGGAGTTCCCTTCGATCGTCGGCGCCACCGAGGCCGCGATCGCGATGCAGACGCTGATGGCGGAGCGCAACCACCATCTGCCGGCCGACCGCGCCATGCAGTTCCGCCTCGGCATCCACATGGGCGACGTCATCGCCGATGAGGACGAGGTATTCGGTGACGATGTCAACATCGCCGTCCGCCTGGAGTCGGTCGCGAGCCCCGGCGGCTTTGCGATCTCGGCCAAGGCCTACAAGGAGGCGAGCAAGCATCTCAGCGTGCCGCTGGTCGATGCCGGCAATCATCGCTTCAAGAACATCAAGGATGCAATCGGGGTCTGGACCTGGACACCCGAGGGTGCACCGGCGCTCGCGCCCGAGCTCCGGGAGGCGTCCGCCCTCTCGCAACAGTACCGCACCGCGATCGTCGGCGTGCTGCCGTTCGCCAATCTCAGCGATGCCCAGGACGAGTATTTCTCCGACGGCCTCACCGAGGATCTCATCCACGCACTGTCGCTGCAATCCTTCTATCGCGTGCTGAGCCGCAACTCGACCTTCGCCTTCAAGGGCAGGAACACCAGCACCCGCCTGATCGCGCGCGAGATCGACGCCACCTATTTGATCCAGGGTTCGGTGCGGCGTGCCGGCGCCAAGATCCGCGTCACCGCCGAGCTGATCGCCCCGGAGACCGGCGAGCAGCTCTGGACCGGCCGTTACGACCGCGACATCGGCGACTTCTTCGCGATGCAGGACGAGATCACGACCAATTTGTCCGCCGCCATCGCCACCGAGATCGTCCGCGCCGAAGCCTCGGCGCCCGCGCGGCTCTCGACGGACGTCACCGCCTGGGATCGCTTCCTCAAGGGGCTGTCGCATTACTACCGGCAGACCAAGGAGGACCTGACTGCCGCCGTCGATCTGTTCCGGGAAGCCATCAGGGTCGATCCCAAGCTGTCGATCGCGCACGCCTATCTCGCCACGATCCAGATCCAGAGCATCCAGTTCGGCTGGGTCAAGGGCACGCGCGAGATGTGGGCCGAGGCGATGAACCTCGCCGAAACCAGCGTTCGGCTCGACCCGCGCTCGTCCTTTGCGTTCTCGATCCTGTCCTGGGCGCACGCCATGGAAGGGCATTACGAGGCGGCGATGGACGCGGCCAAGCGCGCGGTCGCGCTCAATCCCTACGACATGGGCGCGCGCGGCGTGCTCGGCATCTGCCATTTCGTCATCGGCGAGCACCGCGAGGCGATCGAACTGTTCTCGATGGCCGCGCAGCGCGACAACAGCGACCCGCGCTACCAATGGGCGGCGCTGAACGCCTTCAGTCATTATCTGTTGCGCCAATATGACGCGACCCTGTCATGGGCGCGCGAGCAGCTTTACATCAATCCCAACCACATGCAGGCGCTGGCGATCCGCGCCGCGGCCCTGGCACAATTGGGCCGGACCGCCGAGGCGAGCGAGGCGACGGGCGTGCTGATGGGCAATTACCCGACCCTCAATGTCGATCGTCACTTGCGCAACTTCCACTGGAAGCGGCCCGAGGATCTCGCCCACTATCGCGAGGGACTGCTGAAGGCCGGCGTGCCGCTCGGCAAGCTGACCCTGGTTCAGAGCGACGTCAAACGCGTCGCCGAGTCCTGACCGGCAGGCCACGGTCCCCCCGCAGCCGTTCCCTTAGGTCTTTGGCGAGACCCCGCCTGCACTTGTTGACAGGACAGTGAATTCGGCCACACTTCGCCACACGCTGAAGTAGTATAGTCTGCTGTCGGTTTGTTAGGACTTTCCGCGCTTGATCGGCGCCTCATTTCACGATTCGCTGTTTTCAGGATTTTGGGCCATGCATGACCCCGCTTCGAAACCGCCGTTCGACCCCTCGATCCAGGTCTCGCCGAACAATCCCTGCCCATTCCTGCGCGGCCTCGTCGGCGAGGGCTTTGTCGAGGGCGGCACTGTCCCGCTCGGCAAGCTGTCGGAGACGATCGCGAACGCGACCGGCGAAACCGGGCTGAAGAAGGCGTCTGCCCGGCTTCAGGTCCGCGGCGTGGCGCTCATCGCCAACGGTCTGGGTCACATCCTCAAGAGCATCTTTTCGGGCGCGCAGCTCGATGCGCTGCGCGGCGGCCCGCTGGACAAGCGCGGTGCCGGCTCGCGCATCCTCGGAGTCGACGGCAAGGTCAACGAGGACGAGATCGCGCGGCTCGCGAGTTTCGGCCGGACTTACACCGATCCGAACGGCGGCTCCGAGCTGGGCCTCAACGCCTCGGAAATCGACATCTTCATGCGCGACAACCTCAAGCGCGCCGGCAGCGCCGCGCGCTGGTACTACCCGCTGCTGATGAAGTTCGAATGGCCGATCCTCCTGAAGATCATCGGCAAGGGCAGGGGCGAGGATCGCTATCTCGGCGTTGCCGACGTGCGCACGCTGTTCAACGAGCGCCAATTCCCGGCGCGCATCAACGAGCGGCTGGGGCC
>NZ_AJQF01000116.1:0-2176 GCF_000261705.1 Bradyrhizobium genomosp. III
TGGTGCGGGGCGCCCTCAAGCTTGCGGCCTTGCTGATCGCCGTCGGCCTCGTTGCCCTCGTCGCGGTCGCCGAATTCCCCAATCAGGTTCGCGCCATGCTGCCGCAGAAGGGAATTCTCGTAAATCTCTTGCCGCCGCCCTTGCCTGCGGTCCCGGAGACGAAGGCGGCCTTCTGGCTCGAGCAGAACTGGTCGCTGAAGGACCGGCACTGGTTCCATCATGCCAGCCAGGGCACCGCGACCTTCCCCGTGCCCTATGAATGGTTCATGGCGCTGGAGCAGCCACGCCTTCATCTATTCTCGAAACCCGGCATGATGAAGGAGAGCGCCTATCTCGAAGGCTTCGGCTTCATCCCGAGCCCGCAGTCGATCCAGACCGACACGACGACGTTGCGCCGCTTCGGTTACGCCAATGTCTATGAGACGACGCAGGTGCCGGACTGGTCGACCAGATGGACGCCAGTGGAGAACGTCGACGGCCTGCCGGTCGGATTCGCGCGGATGACCGGGGTCGTCGATCCCGCGACCGGCCGTCGCGAGGAAGACAAGATCGGGTTGACCTGCGCGGCCTGCCATACCGGGCAGATCCATTACCAGGGCGTGGACGTGCGCTTCGACGGCGGCCCGGCCATGACCGACCTGAAGAAGCTGGAGCTCTCGACCGGCCTGTCGATCGCCTACACCCTGTATGTCCCGTTCCGCTTCCAGCGCTTTGCCGATCGCGTGCTCGGCCCTGATGCCAGCAAGACGGACCGCGCCGCGCTCAAGCAGAAGCTCAGCGCGATCGGCACGTTCCTGATCGACTGGGCGAAAACCCAGCAAAAGACGGTTGAAAGCAAGAAGACCTGGAACGGCAGGCAGCAGCAGGACACGGAGGAAGGGTTCGGCCGCCTCGACGCTCTCAATCGCATCGGCAACCAGGTCTTCTCGCAGGATCTCGCGCTGAGCGGGGTCAAGGGCTTCGAGAAGAACCTGCATGCCCAGGATGCCCCGGTCAGCTACCCCGCGATCTGGACCGTGCCCTGGTTCAAATTCGCCCAGTACGACGCATCGATCGAGCAGCCGTTAATTCGCAATGCCGGCGAAGCGCTCGGCGTGACCGCACTGCTCAACCTGTCCGACGCCTATCCGGAGGACCGGCTGTGGCGGTCCTCGGTGAACATCAGGACACTCGGCTGGATCGAGGACATGCTGAGAGGCCCCGATCCGTTCAAGCCGGCCGATCCCTCCGCCGATCCGAAATTCGGCGGCCTGCTGGCGCCGCAATGGCCCTCGCAAATCCTCGGCGATGCATGGCGGCTGAAGCCCGATCGCGTCGAGCGCGGCCGCGCCATCTATGCCGAGATGTGCTCCGGGTGCCACCTTCCGGCCATCGACACGCCCGCCTTCTGGTCATCGAAGCATTGGGAGCCGAGCGGCGACAGCAAGGTGCTGAACGCGGTCACGATTCCCCTCAAGGAGATCAAGACGGATCCCGAACAGTCCCTTGTTCTCAGCAACAGGATCGTCGATGTGCCCGGCTTCCTGAAGGTGAATACGGCCGACCTCCAGACATGGTGGCAATGCGATATCCCGACCGCAAGCAAATCGCCCAACGAGATGGTCTACGCGCTCGGCCTCATGACGGTGGTCGACCTCGTCGCCCGCAAATGGATGGACGACGAGAAGGTCCCGGAGGCCGAACGGGCGAAAATGTGGAATCTCGCGCGCAAGAATTGTCTCAATCCGGCGCCTGACCCGCGCTATCGGGCGCGGCCATTGAACGGCATCTGGGCTACCGCACCTTACCTGCACAACGGTTCGGTGCCTTCGCTGTACTGGTTGCTGAAGCCGGCGAACGAGCGCCCGACCAAATTCTGCATGGGCCGCCGCGACTATGATCCCGTGACCGTCGGCTTTGCGGTGACCGCGGATGAGAAATGCAAGACGGGCGAAACGCAGTTCTCGGCGGGATCGGAGAAGGACCCGATCCAGGGCAACAGCGTGCTCGGCCATTCCTTCGAGCGCAAGGAAGGCGAACCGAAGCGCGATGGCGTCATCGGCCGCATGTTCAAGGACGATGCCGAGCGCTACGATCTGATCGAATATTTGAAGACGCTTTAACGCGACCAGAGTTCTTCGTCTCGTCATGGCCGGGCTTGTTGTTTAGCCCGGACAGATCACTGACGGGTGTTCGG
>NZ_AJQF01000117.1:0-4935 GCF_000261705.1 Bradyrhizobium genomosp. III
TCTGCGCGCGGGGATTGACAGAGGGCGACACAGGCTCGGTCGCGAAGCCCGGATGGAGCGCCAGCGTAATCCGGGACGGTGCGAATGCCGGACGAGCGGCCCCGGATTACGCTTTCGCTTCATCGGGGCTACTGGCACTTCCGAACTTCGCCCTATCCCGCGCGGCGGGCGCGGGCCCTGCTTTCCCAGCGGTTCAGCATCTGGCCGAGCTCGCCGGTGACCACGGGGATGGCCGTGATGGCGCTGGGGATCTCGTTGGTGTTGGCGGGCGCGTTGGCGGGAAGCCAATCCGGCTCGGTATATTCGCGCCAGCGGCGCGCTTCGGCGCGTCTTTTGTTGGAGATGAATTCACGCGTGAAATAGCCGGCCGCGAACGCGATTCCCAGCAACACGATCAATACGATGACGCCAGCCACAATCAACTCCGTCCATCGCCCCCGGAGGGGTTCTGCGTGGCAATCAGCGCAAAATCAAGGCTTGAACTTCGCCGAATGGGCGGCTTGCCGCGCTTTGCCGCAAGCAAATTTTTGCTTCGATCCGCGGAACATTTTCGCGCCTTGCAAACGGCACAAGGCGGACGCGGAGTGCATCCGAATATGACAGGATTGAGGCCCGCGCGAATCCGATTCCACCCCTCGCAACCGGCGCCGGACCGCATTAACCTCCGGTTGCTCGGCCGGATCAACCGGCCAGCGAACATCATTGGGAGGACGCGATGACACGCCAAGAGGCTCGTGACCACACGGCTCGTGACCACGAGCAGCATGACCAGGATGCTGCGCTTTCACGACGAACGCTTGTCCGGGGGCTTGCGCTTGGCGCCGCAGCCACGGTCGCCGGCCCCGCGCTGGCCCAGACCGGACCCGCCGCACCGCCGACCACCATCACCACCCCGCCGCGCGATTTCGGCCCCCACGGCGCGCCGACCACTTATTTCTGGGACCCCGACATCATCGCGGTCGATCCCTCCTTCAACGATCTCGCGCAGCCCAACACCGCGATCAAGCGTCTTTATACCGGCGTGCTGTGGGCGGAGGGCCCGGCGTGGAGCGCGCAAGGAAGGTATCTGCTCTGGAGCGACATTCCCAACAACCGCCAGATGCGCTGGAGCGAGGACGACGGCCGCGTCAGCGTGTTTCGCACGCCGTCCAACAATTCCAACGGCAACTCCTTCGACTTCCAGGGCCGCCAGCTCTCCTGCGAGCACCTGACTCGCCGGGTGACGCGCTATGAGCACGACGGCACCGCCACCGTGCTCTGCGACAATTACAACGGCAAGAAGCTGAACTCGCCGAACGACGTCGTCGCGCATCCCGACGGCAGTTACTGGTTCACCGATCCACCCTATGGCGGTCAGCTCTACGAAGGCGAGCCGGATGCGGCGGGCGGTCCGAGCAATGCGGGCGGCAAGCTCAATCCGCGGATCGGACAGCCGGCCGGTTTCCAGCCAGGCAAGCGCGAGCTGCCGACCAATTGCTATCGCATCGACCCCTCCGGCCGCGTCGATCTCGTCGTCACCGAGGAGCAGGTCCCCGATCCGAACGGACTGTGCTTCTCGCCTGATTACAAGAAGCTTTACGTCGCCTCGACCGGCAAAGGGCCAGGCGATACCGGCCCCGGCGGCAAGGGCGAGATCTTCGTGTTCGATGTCGGCGGGGACAACAAGCTCTCCAACCTCAAGAAGTTCAGCGATTGCGTGGTCGACGGCGTGAAGTGCGGACCGGACGGCGTGCGCTGCGACGTCAACGGCAATGTCTGGGCTTCCAGCAATGCCGGCCGCGCCGTCGGCTACAGCGGTGTGACGGTGTGGTCGCCGGAGGGCAAGCTGCTCGGCCGCATCCGCCTGCCGGAGGTGTGCGGCAACATCACCTTCGGCGGTCCCAAGCGCAACCGCCTGTTCATGGCCGCGAGCCAGTCGCTCTACGCGGTGTTCACGGCGACGCAAGGCGCAGGGCCCGGCTGAGGCGAGAGTGCACCGCTATCGTAGGGTGGGCAAAGGCGCAAAGCGCCGTGCCCACCATCTCGTTCCGTATCAAAGGGATCGTGGGCACGCTTCGCTTTGCCCACCCTACGGCACTGCGGACGCGCATCCTCCGATGCGGCTCCTCGGCCGCAATCAAGCTGCACCGCGGGCCAATCTCCGCCATCAAACCAAAGAAGATACGTGACGCGGCACGGCCGCAGCGCGGTGCGCGGACATGATGTCCGCCGCGATCCGCGCCTGACACGGACCGGGAGCCTACGCGATGCGCCGTATGCCAAACGATACGATCATCGTCAGCGTTGGAAGCCAGGAACTCGTGATCGCGTTCGGAGATCCCGGCCTGCCGGTCGACGGCCACGGCGGTAACGACATCATGATCGCAACGGTCGATGACGGGCCCAGCAGCCTGCTGTTTGTCGGTGACGAGGCGATCCTGAACGGCCGATCGCATGGCGGCAACGACCTTCTGGTTGCGACGGTCGAGGGTCGCTTGCCCTATGTGTCTTTTGATGGCGACACGCAGATCATGTCAGATCAAGCCCATGGCGGCAACGACATGCTGCATGTTGAGGCGTCGAACGCGACCTATGCAAACGTTTATCTCTCGGGCGACGCCGAGATCGCCATGACCGGGGATGCCAAGGGCGGCAATGACCTCATCACGGCAGAGATGGGCGACAGATCGTATGGCGCGTTCAGCGGCGATTCCGGATCGCTCATGAGCGGCAACGCTGAAGGCGGCAACGACATCGTCAGCGTGGTCCAGGCCGGATTCTCTGGCAACGCGTCGATATCCGGTGATGCCTTGGTGACCATGAGCGGCGATGCACGCGGCGGCAATGACATCCTCATCTATACCGTCGGCGCCGCTGCGCGGTCCGGCGGCGCATCGCTCCTCGGCGACAGCGGCTACATGAGCGACAATGCCCGCGGCGGGGACGACATCCTGATCGCAGCCGTCGCCGGCAATCCCGATTCGACCTCCATCGCGCTCGTCGGCGATGCCTCGCAGATGTCCGGCAACGCACAGTGTGGCAATGATACCCTCTACGGGAGCGATCGCGGCGATTGGATGTATGGCGATGCACGCATCTACACTCCCGCCGCGGCCGGCTCGATCACCGGCGGCCGCGACCTCCTGAACGGCGGAGGCGGCAATGATCAGCTCTGGGGCGGGCCGAACAACGATCTGTTCGTGTTCAACGCCGGCTCGGGCCAGGACGTGATCAACGATTTCAACCAGGGCAACAAGGCGGCCGGCAGCACGGCGCGGGAGCACGATGTGATCGACGTCCACGCTTACGACTTTGCAGGCTGGGCCGAGCTGAAAAGCCTGATCAGCGACGACAACGCCGGAAATGCGGTGATCCACCTGACCGCCAACGACACGATCACGCTGGACGGCATCCACGCCGCCGATCTCAACGCCAGGGATTTCATCGTCTGAGGTGCGGCGAGAGTCCGGTCGGCACCGGCAAGCCAACACATCCAGCAGGGCCCGTCGCATTTACCGCGGCGGCCTTCGCTTTGTGCAGAAACCGAAGCCCACGCTGGCACCGGAGGACCCATCCTGCGATCCTGTCGTTACCCCCCGTCTGGGTTAGAGGCGCGAGATGGATGATCGACCAAAGCAGACTGAGAGCCTGACCCAGGACGACGGCTTCGTTCACGTCCGGGGCGCGCGCGAGCACAACCTGAGAAACGTCGACGTTCGCATTCCCCGCAACGCCCTCGTCGTGTTCACGGGCGTGTCGGGCTCCGGGAAATCCTCGCTCGCCTTCGGAACGATCTACGCCGAGGCGCAGCGGCGCTATCTGGAGTCGGTGTCGCCTTACGCGCGGCGACTGTTCCACCAGATGCAAGTCCCTGAAGTCGACGACATCGAAGGCCTGCCGCCCGCCGTCGCGCTCCAGCAGCAACGCGGGGCGCCGACGACGCGATCGTCCGTCGGCAGCGTGACCACCATCTCGAACCTGCTGAGGATGCTCTATTCCCGCGCCGGCGATTACCCGCGGGGACAGCCGATGCTCTATGCGGAAGCGTTCTCGCCGAACACGCCCGAGGGGGCGTGCCCGACCTGCCACGGCATCGGCCGGATGCTCGACGTGACCGAGAAGTCGATGGTGCCCGACGACACCAGGACGATCCGAGAGCGCGCCGTCGCGGCCTGGCCGAGCGCCTGGCAAGGGCAGAACCTCCGGGACATCCTGACGACGCTCGGCTACGACGTCGACAAGCCCTGGCGCGAACTTCCCAAAAAAGACCGCGACTGGATCCTGTTCACCGAGGAGCAGCCGACCGTGCCTGTTTACGCCGGTTACGACGCCGCCGAGGTCAAACGCGCCCTGCGCCGCAAGGAAGAGCCGAGCTATCAGGGCACGTTCACCGGCGCCAAGCGCTACGTGATGCAAACCTACGCCAAGTCCGAGAGCGCGATGATGAAGCGCCGCGTCGCGCAATTCATGATCACGCGGGATTGCCCGACCTGCCACGGCACCCGGCTCAAGCCCGAGGCACTCAAGGTCAGGTTCGCCGGCCTCAACATCGCCGAGATGTCGCACCTGCCGCTCAAGCAATTGCAGGAATTGGTCGAGCCGTTCGCAAAGGCCTCGACAGACAAGACGGAGAAGACCGTCGTCGCCAGGCGCATCTGCGAGGATCTGTCGGCGCGGCTCGCCGTCCTGCTCGACCTCGGCCTCGGCTATCTCGCCTGCGAGCGCAGCACGCCGACGCTGTCACCGGGCGAATTGCAACGGCTGCGCCTTGCGACGCAGGTTCGTTCGAATCTGTTCGGCGTCGTCTACGTGCTCGACGAGCCGTCAGCAGGCCTGCATCCCGCCGACACCGAGGCGCTGCTGCGGGCGCTGGACCGGCTGAAGCACGCCGGCAACTCGATCTTCGTGGTCGAGCACGAGATCGAGGTGATCAGCCACGCCGACTGGCTGGGGGGT
>NZ_AJQF01000118.1:0-1366 GCF_000261705.1 Bradyrhizobium genomosp. III
GCGACGGCGGCGGGCTCATCCTCTACAGCGGGCCGCCGGAAGGGCTCGGTGACATCGAGCAATCGCGAACCGCGCATTACCTCGGACGTCCGCGCAAGAAGCTGCCGACGGCGCGCCGCGAGCCGAAGGGCCATCTGAAGCTCAGGGGCGTATCCCGCAACAACCTTCGTGGTCTCGACGTCGATATTCCGCTCGGCATCCTCACCAGCATCACCGGCGTGTCGGGCTCCGGCAAATCGAGCCTGATCAGCCAATTCCTCGTCGATACCGTTGCCGCGCATCTCGGCCATACGCTGGCCGCTGACGCCGATGACGACAGCTTGGCCCCGACGGTCGAGACGTTGGGCGGCAGGATCGTTGCCGGCCTTGACCAAATCAACCGCCTCGTCGTCGTCGACCAGAAGCCGATCGGCCGCACCCCGCGGTCCAATCTTGCGACCTATACCGGCCTGTTCGACCATGTCCGAAAACTGTTCGCGGCAACGCCGCAGGCAAAGTCCCGCCGCTACGATGCCGGACGCTTCTCGTTCAATGTCGCGAAAGGACGATGCGCGACCTGCGAGGGCGAAGGCTTCGTCTGTGTCGAACTGCTGTTCCTGCCCAGCGTCTACGCGCCCTGCCCGACCTGCAAGGGCGCCCGCTACAACGACAAGACGCTCGAGGTGAAAATCCGCGGCAAATCCATCGCGGATGTGCTGGCGATGCGCGTCGACGAGGCCTTCGAGTTCTTCGAGGGCGATGCCGCGCTGAACCGGTCGCTCTCGGTCGTGCGCGAGGTCGGTCTCGGCTATATCCGCCTCGGCCAGTCCGCCACCGAACTGTCCGGTGGCGAAGCCCAGCGGATCAAGCTGGCGACCGAGCTGATGCGTCCGCAACGCGGCCATACGCTCTATGTGCTGGACGAGCCGACCACGGGGCTGCATCCACGGGACGTCGAGCGGCTGATCGCCCAGCTCGAACGGATCGTGGACACCGGCAACAGCGTGGTCGTGGTCGAGCACGACATGGACGTCGTCTCGCACAGCGACTGGATCATCGATCTCGGCCCCGGTGCCGGCGACGAGGGCGGCCGCATCGTCGCATCGGGAACGCCGGACCAGGTTGCCAAGGCCGGCGGAAAGACCGCGCATTATCTGGCACGGCGCTTGAAGCAGTAGCGCGCGACGATTGTCGGATGCGGTCGCCTCGCGGTCATTTCGCAATTGCGTTCCATGGCGCAGCTGACAGACCCGACTTTCGCGATGTTGACTTTCCGCCATCCCGCTCCCCATACTTCGCAAAAAGATAACAACCAATCATAAGACGGTTTTTGAGGGAGGATAGGATGCCGACTTCACGCAGGCAGCTGCTGAAGGGTACGGCGGCT
>NZ_AJQF01000119.1:0-12203 GCF_000261705.1 Bradyrhizobium genomosp. III
GGCCCAGGCGCAGGCCGAGAATTTGCGCATCGGTCTGATCTACGACCTCACCGGTCCCTTCGCCGCAGGCGGCTCGGTCGCCTCCTCGGTCGGCGCGCAGATCGCCATCGACCTCGTCAACGAGAAGGGCGGCATCGGCGGCAAGACCAAGATCGTGCCGGTCGCGGCGGATTCCCAGAGCAAGGCCGACGTCGCCATCAACGAGGCCGAGCGGCTGATCAGCCAGGAAAAGATCGACATCATCAACGGCGTCTATTCCAGCGCGCATGCGGTGCCGATGGCGGCGAAGGTCGAGCAGCAGAAGAAGATCCTCTGGATCACGACCGCGGTCTCGACCGCCGTGTTCAAGGACAAGAATCTGCAATACGTGTTTCGCGCGCAGATCCATTCCGACCAGTACGGCCAGGCCTTTGCCGGATTCATCGCCGAGCATGCGAAAGCCAAGCTCGGCATGGACGCGAAGGACGTCAAGGTCGCGCTGATCCACGAGGACGGCCCCTATGGCGTCGGCGTCGCCGCGGCCGACGAGGCCTATGCCAAGCAGGCCGGCATCCAGGTCGTGCTGCGCGAGGGCTATTCGGCGTCCGCGCCCGACCTCTCGGTGCTCGTGACGAAGATCAAGCGCGCCAAGGCCGACGTGATCTCGCATGCCGGCTACAACCCCGATATCACCCTGTTCCTGCGCCAGGCCCGCGAGAGCGGCTTGCGCTTCAAGATGCTGTTCGGGGCCGGCGCCGGCTACAGCCAGCTCGACAAGCTGCGCGCCACCTTCGGTCCCGACATCGACAATTTCTGCAACATCGACCCGGTGCCGGCGCAGCTGCTCGATGCGGCGAAACTCGCGCCGGGCATGGGCGAGCTGATCAAGACCATGGTCTCGCGCTACCAGACCAAGACCGGCGCCACCGACGTGCCGCCGCACTGCTCGATGGGTTTCAACCAGACCTGGGTGCTGCTCAACAACGTGCTGCCTGTCGCCAAGGAGAAGTACGGCAGCTTCGAGCCGGAGGCCATCCGCAAGGCCGCGCTCGACGTCGACATCCCCGCCGGCGGCACCATCCAGGGCTATGGCGTCAAATTCTTCCCGCCGGGCACGCCGCTGTCCGGCCAGAACGAACGCTCGACGCCGGTGGTGATGCAGAACGCGGGCGAGCACATCTCGGTGGTGTGGCCGACGAACATCAGGACGCAAGACCCGGTATTCCCGCTGCCGAAGGGCTCGACCTACGGGGCGTAGAGAGGTTTCTTCGCCTCTCCCCGCTTGCGGGGAGAGGCCGGAATTTGCGCAGCAAATTCCGGGTGAGGGGGCCTCTCCGCGAACTCCTCTGTCACCGTCCCCGCGGAAGCTCCCCCTCACCCCAACCCTCTCCCCGCAAGCGGGGCGAGGGAGCCCGGTCCCGTCGCGGCAACGATCCCCTACAACACCACCCGTCGCCCCTCCTCCGCGGCCCAATAGCCGGCGTAGTTCACCTTGATCGTCTCATAGGCGAGCGCAAGGTCGGACAGCGGCTGCCGCCCGGCCGCGACGCATTCCATGAAGTCCTGGATCTCCTGCAGATAGCCGCGCGTCCATTCCTCCTCGAGGCAGACATATTGCCAGCCGGTTTTGCGGTCGACCTTCTCGGTGATGTAGACGCTGGCGAGCTTCTCCTCGGAGGTCTGGTAGCTCATCAGATGGTTGTTCGGGGTGATGTTGGCGAACAGCGAGCCGCCCGACGTATAGGTCTCGACCAGATTGCGCACGCCGCCCATGATCATGTCGCCGGAGAACACGGTGGCCTTGGTGCCGTCAGAGAAAGTCGCGGTCAGCGTGCCCCAGTCCTCGACATCGACGGGATCGGCCTTGATGTAGGTGCGCTCCTCCGGCTTGAGGCCGGCTGTGACGTTGCCGACATCGCCGGTGACGCTGGCCACGCGGATACTCTCGCCGCGCGCCTTCGCTTCGACCTGCTTGAGGTAGAGCACGGCGGAGAGCGGATGGCAGCCCATGCGGATCAGCGAGCCGCCTCCGGTCATCGCCCATTGCGCGGCGTGGGCCGCGTGCGAGCCGGAATGGCTCTCCTCGCCCTTCATGAACAGGATCTTGTCCTTAGTCGCCTTGATGATCTCCGCGGTCTTGGTCACCGCGGGCGCGTAGATCCAGTCCTCGGCGTACATGAAGAGCTTTCCGGTGCGCTCGATCGCGGTGCGCGTCTTGTCCATCTCCTCCAGCACGCGCTCATACATCAGCGCCTTCGGCACGTGCTTGCCGATCGGCTGCTGGTCGCCGTCACGGCCGAAATAGCCGGCGAACGGCTTTTCGCAGATCACGTGCTTGCCGGCCTGCATCGCCGCGACGATCATTTCGGCATGAAGATTGGGCGGCGTGCAGATGTCGACGACGTCGATCTCGCGGTCGGCGATCAGATCGGCAAAGCCGCGATAGACCCGCGGGATGTTGTGACGGCCAGCGAATTCGACGACGTGGTCGCCGCGCGCGGCCACCGCCGCGACTTCGACGTCCACGCCATAGACGCGCCGGAACGCATACATGTGCAGCTCCGACACGAAGCCGCAGCCGACGAGTCCGATCCTGATCCCAGCCATAGTGCCCCCTTGCTTTGGGCGGCACTATAGCGCGCCGGCCGGCCTATTCCACGGAGACTCGCACCACGCCGGCACTCATCATGCCGAGCGCGCGGGCGGCCGGCACCGAGAGATCGACGATACGGCCGCGGATGAACGGGCCGCGATCGTTGACGCGACACTGGATCGTGCGGCTGCCATAGGAGACCCTCAGCACGCTGCCGAACGGGCGCGTCCGATGCGCGCAGGTGAGCTCGCCCTTGCCGGCTTTTCCGTAGCTGTAGTAGGAGGCGAGCCCGTTTTCGGCATGGGCAACAGAAAATGGTGAAAACGAGAAAGTAGCGAGACAAAACAATAGCGTCGGCTGCGCGCGCACGGCACCGCTCCGGGTTGGCCCAGACCCGTCCCGCAAACGTCAGTTTGTTCCCTTCAGTTCCTGGAACTGCCGGGACGAATCCCGGCAACGCCATCAAAGATTGTTACTGTCTGTGAAAAACCAGCGTGCGCACCTCGATGCTTTCGCGCGGCGCGGCGTCCAGCGGCGTGGTCGGATCGACGAAGGCGGTGTGCGGCCCGAAGCGGGTGCGGCCGTCGGTTGCGGAATCGTAGCATTTGAGCAGCAGCGCCTCGTCCGGTGTCATCTCCGGGAAATAGAACCAGCGATGATCGGGATTGTATTTCACCGAATAGGTCTCGCCGCGGCGGTTGGGATAGATCAGGTCTGACGCCACGAGATCACCGGGCGCAACCGTAGTGCCGTCGGCCATGGCGAGCGGTGAATCGCGCAACGGACCCCGGATCGGACGCCAGAGGTTGATCACCTGGACGCGGCCCTTCAGCAGCTCTTCGGCCTCGTCAGGCAGATGCTCGCGCACCCGGTTGGCGCCGGAGATGGCGGTCTGGTCGACATGGACGCGTGTCGCCGGCTGGCGCGGGCCACCGCCGCGGGTGTCGGCCGCGCCCTCGACGCGCTTGCGCACGATATGGTCGAAGATGACGACGCGGTCGGCCTTCAGCGTCGCGCGCAGGAACGCCTCGACGGCGGGATAGTAGACCGCCCTCACCTCTGCGTCGTCGTAGAAATCCTTCACCCGGGTCGGATGGCGCACCAGCGCAAAGCCTTCGCGATCGAGCGAGAAATTGTTCGCGATCAAGCGCGCATCGAAGATCGGCACCTGATGCGGCTCCGGCAGCGACGTGCTCCTGGGCTCACCGGGCGGCGGGTCGAATGCGTAGGTTCGCGGCTTGCCGGATGTCGGCGCGAGATAGTTGAGCTCGGCAGTGACGAAGGGAAGCGATTCGATTCTTGTTTCTTGCAGGCCCATGGCCGGTCTCCCGATGTGGTCGTCGGATTGATTTTTGAGGGCGCGCGACGTGGCACAAGAGGTGCGATGCAAATAGCAATGAGGATGTTGTCGGGAGCGACGAATGCAGAAGGAACGTGTCGCGCAAGACGATTGCGCTGGAACGGGTTCTTCCTACTTCACGGATGCTTGAGTGTTGGTGATATATCGTGCCCCGGCTCTGCGGAGCAGCGTTGCACGCTGCACCGCGTCCGGGACACGAGGACTTCGCTACAACCCCGCCTTCGCAATCGCATCCGCAAAGGAGCGGTCGACGATCTCGGCGGCATCGAGCTTCTGCTTGATCAGGCCCCAGCGGAAATAGAGGTCGATCGTGCCCTGCTCGTCCGCGACGACGCCGTCGTCGATCGGCGCGATGCGGATTTTTGCGCGCGAGAGCCAGTTCTGCGGCACGGCGACCGGGATGTTCATCAGCCTGCCCCAGGTCGCGGCATAGCTGTCGACATTGCTCAGCGACCATGCGCGCGCCGCGGTGAGGCGGCGGATGAAGTCCGTCAGCTCGGCGCGCTTGTCCCTGATCGCGTCAGGCCGCGCCACCTGGAAGCTGAGGCCCGGCGTCAGGCCGTCCGAGGTGATGATGCGCCGCGATCTGAACAGCACCTCCTCCTGGCTGACATAGGGCTCCCAGGTCGACCACGCATCGACCGAACCTTGCGTGTAGGCGATCTTGGCATCGGACGGCGCGAGGAACGCGATCTGCACGTCGCTCGCGCTCCAGCCGTTCTTCTCCAGCGCCGCGAGGATCAATTGATGGCCGATCGAGCCGCGGCCGGTTGCGATCTTCTTCCCGCGCAAATCGGCAAAGCTCCTGATCGGCGAATTCTCCGGCACGAGGATCGCGAGCCCCTCGCGCGTCTGCCGGATGGCGGCGATCGCCTTGACCGGCGCGCCCGAGGCGGCGGCGAAGGTGAAGGGCGCGTCGCCAACGAGCCCGGTCTCGATCGCGCCCGCGCTGAGCGCCTCCAGCAGCGGGGCTGCCGCCGGAAACTCCTTCCACTCGATCTTGTAAGGAACGTCCTTGAGCACGCCGGCCGCTTCCATCACGGCCTGCGAATTGCCCTTCTGGTCGCCGACGCGCAAAGTGGTTTGCGCTGCCGTCAGCTCGAACGAGCCGAACAGCAGCGCGCCGGCCAGCATGAGACGGATCATTCCGCGGCCTCGCCACGAACGGCTTGGCGCCTGGCGACCAGCTCTCGCGTCAGCGGGATCAGCTCACGACCATACTCGATCGCGTCGATCAAGGGATCGAAGCCGCGGATCAGGAAATGGCTGATGCCGAGATCGTAATAATCGCCGAAGACTTCGGCGACCTGCTCGGGCGTGCCGACCAGCGCGGTGGTGTTGCTGTTGGCGCCGGTGAGCTTTGCGATCTCGGTCCACAGCCGCTTGTCGATGCGGCCGCCCTGGTCGGCCAGCGCGAGCAGGCGCCGCGCGCCGGCAGTGGCGTGGCCGTCGGCGGGCTTGCGATAGCCGGTCTTGTCCTGCAGCGCGGTGGCGCGCGCCAGGATTTCCTCGGCCTTTTCCCAGGCCTGCTTCTCGGTGGGGGCAATGATCGGACGCACCGACAGGCTGAAGCGCGGCGTCGGCCGGCCCTGCCTGACAGCGGCGTTGTGGACGCGCGAGGTCACATCGCGCACCTGCGCGTAGGACTCGCCCCACAGCGCAAACGTGTCGGCGTGCTTGCCGGCAACGTCGATGGCCGCATCCGAGGCGCCGCCGAAATAGACGCGGATGCCCTCGGACCGATACGGCTTCACCTGCGAGAAGGCGTTCTCGACCTGATAGTACTTGCCCTTGTAGGTGAACGGCTTGTCGCTGGTCCATTCCAGCTTGAGGATATCGAGAAACTCGGAGGTGCGGGCGTAGCGCTCGTCCTTGTCGTCGAGCGTGTTGCCGTCCTGCCTGAGCTCGGTGGCATTGCCGCCAGTGATGACGTGGAGCGCAACCCTGCCGCGGGAAAACTGATCGAGCACGGCAAACTGCCGCGCCAGCAGCGTCGGGGCGGTGAATCCCGGCCGCTGCGCGATCAGCACGTTGAGGCGGGAGGTCACGTTGAGGACGTGCTGCGCCACCTGGAGCGCGTCGGGCGAGGTCGAATGAAACGCCAGCAGCGCGCGATCGAAGCCGGCATTCTCATGCGCCTTCGCCACCGTCTCGATGTGGGTGGGGTTGAGCACCGGTCCCTCACGGACAACGGTCTCCGACGAATTGTTGTTGCTGATGAAGCCGATGAACTCGATCGACATGATCGTCTCCCTGTTGATGTCCTAGAGGCCCAGTGCGGCGCGGCCGAGGCCGATGCGCGTGGAATCATCCTGCGGCGTGTGCACCCGACCGCACAGCACGTCGCGATAGTGCCGCTCCAGCGGATTGGCGCGGGACAGGCCGTGATTGCCGGTGAGGGACAGTGCATCCTCGACCACGGCGATCGCGTTGTTGGTGACGGTGAGCTTGATGACGTTGGATTCGCCGGCAGAGAGTCCAACGCCGTCGTCGAAATCGCCTGCAAAGGAGGCGATCAGCCGCGCGTTGACCGCGAGCCTGGCTTCGATGGCACCGAGGATCTCCTGTGCGCGAGCCAAGGTCGCGAGCGGCGCGCCGAGGCTGGCGGGCACGCGCTGCTTCAGGAACCTGATCAACCAGTCGCGCGCCGCGCGGGCAACACCGTCGTAGATCGCCGCGACGAAGACCGTGTGGATGGCGGCCTGTGCAACGTCGGGCGCACGCCAGTCCGCCGGCTTGCGCACGTCGACCTCGGCATCGAGGGGGATCACGACGTCGTCGAAGATGACGTCATGGCTGCCGCTGGCGCGCAGGCCGTGATGGTCCCAGGTCTCGACGATGCGGGTGCCCGGCAGGCCCGCCGGCACCAGGAATTGCCCGACGCGCGGCTCGGCCTCATCCGTCCGCGCCCAGACCAGGTACCATTTCAGGATCGGCGATCCCGTCGAATAGATCTTGTGGCCGGAGAGGCGCCAGCCGGTCTCGGTGCGCCGCGCGACCGTCGCCGGCAGGCCGCCGCGCGCGGGCGAGCCGAGCTCGGGCTCGACCCGCAGCGCGTTGACGAGCGCAAGGCCCTCGACGCTCTCGCGCGCAAGCTTGCGCGAGTGCCGCACCGGCCAGGTCGGGCTGCGCGCCATCACGAGATGATTGATGTAATGCATCGACAGCACCAGCGCGGTCGACGGGTCGGCCTTGCCGATGATGCCGATGACGCGCGCAGTGTAGCGCGCACCGGCGCCGGCACCGCCATGGACCGCCGGCACCGTCAGCGACAGCAAGCCCGCTTCGGACAGCTCGCGAAAATTCTCGAAGGGGAAGCTGCCGGTGCGGTCATGCCCGGCCGCGCGTGCCGCGAAACCTTCGGCCAGCGCTTCGGCACGCGCGATGTAGTCGGGCTCGCTATGGGCCGTGCGCCCCCTGGCTACGGATGTCACCATGTTGCGTCCAATCCCAGCAGGCCGAGGATCTGGCGGCGCAGATCGGCGAGATAAGGATCGCCGCGATGACGCGGATAGGGCCGGTCGACGCGGATGTCGGCCTTCACGCGTGCGGGACGATCGCTGAAGACGATGACGCGGTTGGCGAGCACGAGGGCTTCCTCGGCGTCATGGGTCACGAGCAGCGTGGTAAAACCCTTGCGCTGCCAGAGCGAGACGAGCTCGGCCTGCATGGTGATGCGGGTCAGCGAGTCGAGCTTTCCGAGCGGCTCGTCGAGAATCAGGATCTTGGGATCGTTGACCAATGCACGCGCCAGCGCGACACGCTGCGCCATGCCGCCGGAGAGCTGGTGCGGATAGGCGTTGCGGAACGACGCCAGTCCAACCAGATCGAGCGCGGCATCGACACGATGACGCTGGCTCTTGAGAATGCCCTGGGCCTCGAGGCCCAGGGCGACGTTGTCCCAGACCGACCGCCAGGGAAACAGCGTCGGATCCTGGAACACGACCACGCGCGAGGGATGTGGACTCCTGATGCGCTCCTCGTCCTCGCGCAATCGTCCAGCCCTGGGTTTGTCGAGGCCGGCGACGAGGCGCAGCAAGGTCGACTTGCCGCAGCCGGAGGGGCCGAGCAGCGCGACGAACTCGCCTGGCTCGACCGAGAGGCTGACGTCGCTGAGCACCGGCAACTCTGCGCCGTCGATGTCGAAGGCGTGGCTGACCTGCTCGATGTCGAGCGCGGCGCCGGCGGCCGGATGCGTGACCGCTTCAGCCAAAGCTGCGGCTACCATTTCACAGTCCCCTTCTGCCAGACCAAGAGACGATCGCGGATCGCAAACAGCAGCGTGATCGCACCGGAGCAGAGCAGCGACATCACGATCAGCGCCGCATACATGTTGGCGTAGGCCGCCCAGCCCTGCGCCCATTGCAGGTACCAACCGAGCCCGGCCTTGACGCCGATCATCTCGGCGACGACGAGCACGGCGAAGGACGAGCCGAGCCCCATGAACAGTCCGACGAAGACGTGCGGCAGCGCGGCGGGGATCGCGACCTTCAGCACCAGGAAGGACGGCTTGGCGCCGAGCGTGCGCGCGACGTCGTAATAGGCATTGCTGACGCTCGCGACACCCGACCAGGTCAGCACGGTGACGGGAAAGCCCGTTGCCAGCGCGATCAGGAAGGTCGAGGCGCTCCAGCTCGACGGGAAGGTGAAGAAGGCGATCGGCAGCCAGGCCGTTGCCGGCAGCGGGCCGATGAAGCGTAGCACCGGATGCACCCAATAGCCGACCGCGCGCGACCAGCCGATCGAGACGCCGGTCAGGAAGCCGACCGTGGCGCCGATCAGATAGCCGCCGAGCTGAAGCTTGACCGAGGCGAACACGCTGTCGAGCAGCTTTGGCAAATCGTCGGTATAGACCTCGATGATCGACTGCGGCGGCGGGAAGAACGGCAGCGGCAGCCAGGCGAACTTTGCCGTCGCGACCTCCCACAGCGTCAGGAAGGCGCCGAGCGCGACCAGCCAGGGCGCGCGCTTGTGCAGGGCCTTGCCCGCCGATCCCAGATAATCGGCACCGATGGTGCCGAACAGCGCGATGGCCGCGATGACGAAGGCGGCGATGCCGAGCGAATGCGTGCGCGACCAGTCGCCGACATCCGCCCACCACAGGCAGGACAGGCCGAAGGCGATCCAGGCGATGCTGGCGAGCACACCGACGCCGGATTCCTTCGCCCAGTTCGCCAGCAACGGCGCGCGCGAGAGGCGCGGCGCGCCGGAGGCAAGGCCGTCAGACAGCGAATACGTCGACATAGATGCGCTCCGCGAATTTGGCCGTGTCGGTGCTCGGCTTGAAGACCTGCACGCTCTTGAGATCGTCGGCATAGGCCTTGAGCTCGCGCTTCAGCACATCGCCGACGGGATGATGATGGTGGGTGTGGTAGCGCACCATGCCCTCGATATCGGCGAGCGTGGCCGCCTTCGGCGCGTAGGGCTGGAACGATTTTGCGGCGGCCGTCGCATTCTGCGAGCTGAACATCGCGGCATCGAGCAGCGCCTGTGTGATGGCGCGCGCGACCTGCGGCTCCTCCCGCACCAGGCTGCCGCGCAGGCCGAGGATGCAGCAGCTCTTTTCACGGAATTCACCGTCGAGATTGGAGGCGACCTCCTTGTACTGGGTGTCCTTGAGCCAGAGATAGGCCAGCGGATCGGAGGACAGGAACGCCTGCACCTCGCCCTTCTCGACGGCGACGTTAAGGAGGTTGCCGGGATAGGCGCGCCAGTCGACGTCCTTGTTCGGATCGATGCCGAGCTTTGCCAATTGGATTGAGAAGAAGTTCTTGTCGGGACCGGCGAGATCGCCGACCGCGACGATCTTGCCCTTGAGATCGGCGAGCTTGGCAACACCGGAATCGGCGCGCGACAGCACGCGCATGCAGCCGCCATGGGTGCCGGCGGCGATCTTGACGTCAAAGCCCTGCTCCAGCGGCTTCAGCCAGCGCAGCGCCATGCCGAGACCGGCATCGCTCTTTCCCGTCGCGATCGCCTCGAGCAGTTGATCAGTCGAGCCGGAATAGTTGACGAGCTCGACGTCGAGATTGTGCTTCTGGAAGAAGCCATGCTCGATGGCAACAGGCACCGGCGCGAGGCAGACGGCGCCGGCATTCCACGACAGTTTCAGCTTGCGCGGCGCGCCGGTGAGCGCGGGCGCATCGGACGCCGTCCGGCACAGCGGAAACTCCGAGAAATCGATGCCGGATGCGATGCCGCGCGGCGCAAAAGCCTGCGCGCCCAGCGCGCCGAGCGGCGCAGCGAAAGCTGCCGCAAGCCCCGCCTGGAGCAGATGGCGCCGGTCGAACCCCCGTCCGCCGCGCTTGTCGTCGTTGTTCATCAGTCCCCACTCCTGCGCTGGCACGACTCCGCCCTTAGCGCAACGCTTCACGTTGCGCATGGTCCGTACGGAGCTGCGTTGAGAGAAAATTATTCCGCCGGCGTTTGTCGCGCCGCGTTGATGCGATACGCAAATCATGCGGCGCGCTCGCCGCATCGTCAATGAAATGGAATTTCGAATGTGATGCGAAGCGAGGTCATTCTCTCCATCAGCGCGCGCGGGAACGATGAAACGATTTTCGTGAATGCGGTTGCTCCCGGCGATCGCCACAAGCGCGCATCTGCTTAGATCCCATGCATCTTTCTGCCGCAGGACCATCGTGTTCTCGCGCGCAAGGATTCAATGAAACGTCCTTGCCCGATGCGCGCGCAATACGGTTGGCCATTTCATTGACTGCACTTCGCTCGGTCATAGACTCGATCGTCTCGCTGCATCGCTCGCTCACGCGTCGTGAGCCAAAGTCACAAGCACGCAACAAGACAGGCTATATGAGCATCAACTCCCACGAACATTCCATCACCCGCCGGCTCGCCGCTTCGCTATTCGCCGCCGCCATCACGCTATCGGCGACTGCCGCGTCGTTTGCCGCGGACACCGTCGTGCTGCGCGTCGGCGACCAGAAGGGCGGCAACCGCTCGCTGCTCGAGATCTCCGGCTATGCGAAGGACCTGCCCTACAGAATCGAATGGTCGGAATTCCCCGCCGCGGCGCCGATCCTGGAAGCGCTCAACGCCGGCGCGCTCGACGTCGGCTACACCGGCGATCTCTCCTTCCTCTCGATCTACGCCGCGGGCGCGCCGATCAAGGCGATCGGCGGCACCAGGTCGGATGCGAAGACGCAAGCCATCCTGGTGCGTCAGGACTCGCCGATCAAATCGGCCGCCGACCTTAGGGGTAAACGCCTCGCCGGCACGCGCGGCGGCTGGGGTCAGTTCCTGATCGACGCGACGCTGGAGAAGGCGCAGATCAAGCTCGAGGATGCGACCTTCGCGCCGCTCGGCCCCGTCGATGCCAAGATCGCGCTGGTCGCCGGCTCGATCGACGCCTGGGCGGTGTGGGAGCCTTACGTGTCGTTCGCGACGCTGAAGGACAAGGCGCGGGTGATCGCCGACGGCGAGGGCCTGACGCCGACCATCACCTTCATCGTCGCCTCCGACAACGCCATCGCCACCAAGCGCGCGGTGGTGCAGGACCTGGTGCAGCGGCTGAACAAGGCACGGCTGTGGTCGCTGGATCACGTTTCCGAATATGCCAGGAACACCGCCGAGCTGACCAAATTGCCGGAAGACGTGCTGCTGTCAGCCTACACAGCGCAACGTACCAGCCCGATCGTAATCGACGAGAACGTGGTGAAGGAGGTGCAGGAAGCCTCCGATCGCTCGACGCGTTACGGCATCCTGCCCAAGAAGCTCGACGTCAGCAAAGCCGTCGACCGCAGCTTCACGGCTGCGGCGGCGGGATCGAATTAACTTCCAGCGGATGACACTTGACACCCCAACAAAGGTGCGCTCCCTCCCCCCTTGTGGGGGAGGGAGCGGAGAGAGCGCTGCTGTTGTCCGAACTCAATTCGACTTCAATCCTTCGCACTCAGAATGGAGACGGCCACGCCTCAAGGCCGGCCGGCTGCATCTCGCCGCGATCGTGCTCACGCATTTCGCCTGCATGAGCCTGATCGTGTGGCTCTCGCTGTAGCTTCGCGCGATCACCAGTATCCGCGATAATAAGGCCGGTAGTACGCGCGAGGCCGGTAATAGCCATAGCGGTAGCCGTAGTACGGACGGGGACGGTAATAGGAACGATATCCATAACCGTAACCCGGACCATAGGCGTAACCCGGTCCATAGCCGCCATAATAGGCGGGCGCATAACCATAGCCATAGCCGCCGTAATAGGGACCGCCGCCGTAATAGCCGTAGCCATAAGGCGCGCTGCTGGCGATGGCGCTGGCG
>NZ_AJQF01000120.1:0-7482 GCF_000261705.1 Bradyrhizobium genomosp. III
AGGCCACCTCCACCCCATCCCCAGCCACGACCGCGCCAATGCACCTGCGCGACATCGTCACCGACAGCGGCCTTCATGGTCGCGACGTTTGTCGGCAGCGGTGCCGCTGCCGCCTGTTGAATTTGGCCGGCGATGACCACGCCGGCGACCGAACAAGCAATTGCCGTTTTCCAGATCCTCATCGACTTGCTCCCTGTCTGACGTCTTGCTTGGAAAAGGATCGCAGCGGCATGATCGGGCATCTTTGCGCCAAGTCAAAGCCCGGATTTTCAAGCCCGGATTTGCGTGCGGCGCACAAGCCTCGTCCAAGCCTCGTCCAAGCCTCGTCCAAGCCTCGTCCATGCCTCGTCCATGCCTCGCTGCGAGCCGGCTGCCGGCATGCGAGGCGAACCAACGTGCCCCGCTCTGCCCGACGTGACACCGGTGCGATGCCGGAGCCCCGCGGCCAAGGCAAAGCATTAAGCTTCTCGCCTGCGCAACCAACAACCTACTTCACGATTGACTATTCGTACCGTTACTATCGGTTCCAATGGCGCGAGGCTTCTCGCGACAAATAGCCTCGGCCTGCGCCGGGCGTGAGTGGGGAGGATGACATGAGTGCCGCGAGACCCGAGCCGCTTGCCCGTCAGGCGCTGGCGTTCGTCCTGGCCGGCGGACGTGGCAGCCGGCTCCTGGAACTGACCGACCGCCGCGCCAAGCCAGCCGTCTATTTCGGCGGCAAGTCCCGCATCATCGATTTCGCGCTGTCGAATGCCGTCAATTCGGGCATCCGCCGCATCGCAGTCGCCACCCAATACAAGGCGCACAGCCTGATCCGGCACCTTCAGATGGGCTGGAACTTCTTTCGCCCGGAGCGAAACGAGAGCTTCGACATCCTCCCCGCGAGCCAGCGCGTCTCCGAGAACATGTGGTATGTCGGCACGGCGGATGCGGTCTACCAGAACATCGACATCATCGAATCCCACGCCTGCCGCTTCATCGTGGTGCTGGCCGGCGACCACATCTACAAGATGGACTACGAGGTGATGCTGCGCCAGCACGTCGACAGCGGCGCCGACGTCACGGTCGGTTGCCTGGAGATGCCGCGGACGGAATCTTCGGGCTTCGGCATCATGCATATCGACGAGAACGGCTGGATTCAGGAGTTCCTGGAGAAGCCGAAGGATCCGCCGCCGATGCCGGGCAAGCCGGACGTCTCGCTCGCCAGCATGGGCATCTACGTGTTCGACGCGAAGTTCCTGTTCGAGGAGCTCAAGCGCGACGCCGAGGACCCGAACTCGAACCACGATTTCGGCAAGGACATCATTCCCTACCTCGTCAAGAACGGCCGCGCGATGGCGCACCAATATTCCACCTCCTGCGTGCGTTCCGGCAGCGACCCCCGCGCCTATTGGCGCGACGTCGGCACGGTCGATGCCTATTGGGCCGCCAATATCGACCTCACTGACGTCGTGCCCGAGCTCGACCTGTTCGACAGCTCCTGGCCGATCTGGTCCTATGCGGAGATCACGCCGCCGGCGAAATTCGTTCATGACGAGGAGAGCCGGCGCGGCCAGGCCGTGAGCTCGCTGGTCTCGGGCGGTTGCATCATCTCCGGCGCCTCGCTGCGCCGATCGCTGCTGTTCACCGGCGTGCGCATCAACTCCTACGCCAATGTCGAGAACGCCGTGATCATGCCCTATGTCAGTGTCGGCCGCGGCGCTCGCCTGAAGAACGTCGTGATCGACCGCGGCGTCGAGATTCCGGAAGGACTCGTGATCGGCGAGGACCCGGCGTTCGATGCCAAGCGCTTCCGCACCACCGAGCAGGGGATTTCGCTCGTCACTCAGCCGATGATCGACAGGCTCAATACATGAGGCCTGTTCGCGTCCTCGCGGTCGCTTCTGAAGTCTATCCCATCGTCAAGACCGGCGGCCTCGCGGATGTCGCCGGCGCGCTGCCGATTGCGCTGAAGGCGCATGGCGTCGAGATGCGCACCTTGATGCCGGGTTATCCCGACGTGACGCGGATCGTGTCGAACGCAGAGGAAATCCGGAGCTGGCCGGATTATTTCGGCGGACCGGGCCGGCTGCTCGCGGGCTCTCACGACGGGCTCGACTTGTTCGTGCTCGACGTGCCACATCTCTATGCGCGGCCGGGCAATCCCTATGTCACCACCGAGGGTGTCGACTGGCCGGACAATGGCGTGCGCTTCGCGGCGCTGTCGCGCATCGCCGCCGATATCGGCCACGGCCTCGTCCCCGCCTTCGTACCCGATGTCGTGCACGCCCATGACTGGCAGGCCGGGCTCGCGCCAGCCTATCTGCACTATGACAATCGCCCGCGACCCGGCACCGTGATGACCATCCATAACATGGCCTATCAGGGCAAGTTCGCTCCCGAGCTGATCGGTGCGATCGGCCTGCCCTGGCACGCGTTCAACGTCAATGAGATCGAATATTTCGGCGGCATCAGCTTTTTGAAGGCGGGCCTGCAATTCGCCGATCGCATCACGACGGTGTCGCCGACCTACGCACAGGAGATCCAGAGCGACGAAGGCGGCATGGGATTCGGTGGCCTGTTGCGCGCACGCGCAAACGTGCTGAGCGGCATCCTCAACGGCATCGACGTCTCGGTGTGGAATCCGCAGGACGATCCGCACATCGCCTACCGCTACGGCGCGGAGGACCTCACCTTCCGGGCCGCGAACAAGGCGGTGCTTCAGCAGCAGTTCAATCTCGACTCCTCCGACGAAGCGCCGCTGCTCGGCGTCATCAGCCGGCTGTCCTGGCAGAAGGGGCTCGATCTGCTGCTCGAGGCCATTCCGACCATTCTGGCCGAAGGCATGCAGCTCGCGCTGCTCGGCAGCGGCGACCGCGATCTCCAGGATCGCTATCAGGCCGCTGCCCGCGCCAATCCCGGACGGATCGGCGTCGTGATCGGCTATGACGAGATCCTGGCGCACCTGCTCCAGGCCGGCTCGGACGCGCTGATCGTGCCCTCGCGCTTCGAGCCGTGCGGCCTGACCCAGCTCTGCGCGCTGCGCTACGGCGCCGTCCCGATCGTCTCACGCGTCGGCGGGCTCGAGGACACCATCGTCGACATCGGAGAGGCCGACGCCGCCGACCGCGATGCCACCGGCTTCAAGTTCGCACCCGTGACGGCGGAGGCCCTTGCCGGCAGCTTACGCAAGGCCAACACCGCCTTCCACGACAAGCCGACCTGGCGCCAACTGCAACGACACGGCCTTGCGACCGACGTCTCCTGGCGCAACCGCGCCGGCGACTATGCCGCGCTCTATCGTGGGCTCACGGCGGAGCGTGCCTGAGGCATGACCGTCGTCGAATCCATGCTATAGAGCCGGCATGGACCCGTTCGTGATCAAGCTGATCGGCTTTGCCGCCGCCACCTGCACCACCGTGGCCTACGCGCCGCAAGCCATCAAGGTGTGGAAGACCCGCTCCACCGGAGACATCTCGCTCGGCATGTTCCTGGTCATGGTGCTGGGCCTCGCGCTCTGGCTGATCTACGGCCTGCTCTCGGGCGATGCGCCGCTGGTCGCCGCCAACGCCATCACCATGCTGCTCGCCGGCGGCATTTTGTTCATGAAGCTGAAATACGGGTGAGGTCGCGGGATGCCGTAGGGCGGATTAGCCGAAGGCGTAATCCGCCACCTTAATGCCGCACGACGGCGGATTACGCCAGCGGACTGCGCTTCGCGCAGCCGCGGGCTAATCCGCCCTACGAATTCATCCAAACACATACGACGCCATCGCGACGCCTGCGACCTCGTCGACGAAGACGCGCTTGCCGATATCGCTGCCGGCGGCGCCGGCGGCCACCATCAGCGGCAGCAGATGGTCCTCGCGCGGATGCGCCAGGCGCGCGCTCGGTGCATTCTCCCAATCCACCAGCATCGCGTTGCGGCGGGCCGGATCGGGGTTGCTGATCGCCTCGTTCAGATAGGCCTCGAAATCATACGAGACCGGCTTGGACTCGGGCCGGTTGAAGCCGCGCATGTTGTGATAGGTCAGCCCGCTGCCGACGATCAGGATGCCTTCATCGCGGAGCGAGGCAATCGCTTCGCCGACCCTGATGTGCTCGGCCGCATCGTAAGCAGACTTCAGCGACAGCAGCACGATCGGCATGTCGGCGTTCGGATACATCAGGCCGAGCGGCACGAAGGTGCCGTGATCAAAACCCTGATTGGGATCTTCCCGGCATTCCAGGCCGGCCCGCGTGAGCAGCGCCTTCACCTCGGTCGCCAGTTCGGGCCGGCCCGGCGCCGGATATTTGAGATGATAGGTATGCTCGGGGAAACCGTAATAGTCGTACACCATCGGCGGCTGCGCCGAGGTCGAGACGGTGAAGGCATCGGCCTCCCAATGGCCAGTGATGACGAGCACGGCCTTTGGTCTCTCCGGGAGAAGCTGCGGCAACCGGCCGAACTCTTCGGCGGTTCTGGCATATTGCACCCGCCGGTCCTCCATGAAGGGCCAGGGGCCGCCGCCATGCGACAGGAACAGGGTCGGAAATCGCGTCATGGGGCTTCGTCTCATCGGCACTCTGCGCGTGCCCGCGCGTCCGGCGGCGAGCATAGGCAAACCGGCATGGTTAGCAAGTCGTTAACGATTTGCCGCCCAAAATCCCCGGCGTGGCCGAAGCAGTCGGCCTGAAGACAAGTGAGACGTGAGATGAAGAAGTTTGCGCTGGGGGACGTCGTCAACAGTGACAAGGGCCGCCGCGGCATCGTTCGCGCCGCCTTCAAGTCGCGCGAAGGCCAGCAGTTCTATGCCGTCGAGAAGGACGGCGCGATGGACTATCTGGAGGAAGGCCGGCTGACGCCCGCGCCCCGCGTCGAGCTCGCCGCTTAAGTCCAGCTCATTTCTTGCTCTCGCCTGCGATACGGTCGAGACGCTCCGACCAGGGGTCGTCTCCGCTCGCGATGTGATCGTTCGCGATCAGCAGCAGGCGATCGCGGCCAGCGACGGAATCCCAATGCGGCAGACCGGGACCGTTGGGATCGCCGCTTCTGGCGAAGTTGATCCAATAGGACCGCATGCGGCTTGCGACCTCGCGATCAGCCCGCGAGAAGATGCCCGCTCCCGGCACGCCTTCTGCACCGAAGATGAACTGCAGCTCGCGCCCATGCCCAGGCCCAGGATTGGCGCGACGCGCCTCGGGCACATAGGCGAAGCGATAGCGAAAGGTCGCCGCGCCGCTTGCGGCATGCAGGCGCGCCAGCAGTCTTGCGGGCTCGGAAAAGACCTTGTCGGTGTAGAATCGTGCCGCAACATCCGAAGGCTTAACAAGAGAAGGCTTGGCGAGAGAAGGCTTGGCGAGATCAGGATAGAGCTTGCGCAGCTCATCGCTTGTGAGGCCTGACGCTGCAAGCTCCTCCTTGGCATCGAACTCGCCGTCGAAACCCGTCTCGTCGTCGTTCGAGCCGATGATCAGGGGAATGCGGCTTTGGTGTCCGGCCGCAAAGCCTGCCGCGATATCCTCGGTCACCAGAGCTCCGTCCATCATCGGCGCGAAGCCGTACCGCGATTGCTCCAGCAGACGGCTTTCGGCGGCAAGCAGGCGTCGCGGTCCGGCGGCACGCAAATCCGCCTGCGGTCCGAGCGCCGCCACGAACTGCCGGCCCATCGCCTGCGCATCCTGCGCCGAGCGCAGGGGCGCGCGAGCGGGCACCGATTGCAGAATGGCCTTCTGGAACAGATCGCGCGACTGCGCGGACAGCATCAGAAGCGCGATCGATGTCGCGCCTGAATCGCTGCCGAACAAGGTGACATTGTGCGGATCACCGCCGAAGGCGGCGATGTTGTCATGAACCCAATGCAGCGCGGCGATCTGGTCCATCAGGCCGTAATTGCCGGAGCCGCCGTCCGTCAGCGCAGGATCAGTGAGCCAGCCGAGCACGCCAAGGCGATAATTTGCGGTGACCACGATGAGGCCGGCCTGCGCCAGCCTGGCACCGTCGAACAGCCGCTCATTCGCGGTGCCGCCGATGAAGCCGCCGCCATGGATGAACATCATCACCGGCAGCGGGCCGTCGACCCCGAAGGGACGGAACACGTTCAGCGTCAGGCAATCCTCGCCCGCATCAGGCAAGGACGGCTGAAGGCACGGCGCGCCGTAATCGTAGGCGGTGTGCATCTCCGAACTTTCGGGCGTCGGCTGCGGCGGTCGCCACCGCAGTGCGCCGACCGGCGGCGCCGCATAGGCCAGTCCCTTGAACGAGGCCACCTCACCCTCGACGGCGCCGAGAATCTGTCCTTCACGCGTCAGCGCGAACGGAAACTGTCCGACCGGCTGCGCCACGGCCGAGCCAGCGCAACACAGGACAATGGAGGCCGCAAGAAGCGCGAGCAGGGATCGCATCTTCGGTGCATCTCGATGCGCGGAACGGTTTCCTGCAGGTTACGTCCGCGGCCGTCGGCGGAGCAAGCCTGCCGGCTCACACTAACCGCGCTTTGCGAGAATCGCCGCCAGTGCGTGCCGCGCGACGATGCCGAGCTCGCCGAGCGTGGAGTGCCCGGCCCGCGCGGCTTCGATCAGGCGTTCGGCGATGAACCTGCGGCTGTCGTGATCGCCGCCATGCGGCAATTGCCTACACGTCTCCTCCAGGACGACGTCCATGTTCGCTTTGGTCCGCTCACTCAACTCTGTCATGACGCCCGGCCGGTACGCGTGGCTTGTAACCGCAAGCATACACAGGCGGATCGGGCATGATTAGCCCGGGCAATCACGGCCATTGTGCATCGCGGTGCGTGTAGTGCCGCAACATTCACGCGCCACGGTGACGCCGCAAACGCCTACCGAAGATTGCACTTGCTGTGATGACAAGCCGTGCATGTGGCTATAGCCTGCCGGCAAAACAAAACATACGGGAGGATGTCATGCCTGATGCGATGGTTGCCACACGTGCCTCCGATGAGCGCGGAACCGCTCAGCAGGTCGATGTCGCCGTGGTCGGCGCCGGCTTTGCCGGCCTCTATCTCCTTCATCGCCTGCGCAAGGCCGGCCTCTCGGCGGTCGGGCTCGAAGAGGCCGGCGACGTCGGCGGCACCTGGTACTGGAACCGCTATCCGGGCGCGCGCTGCGACATCCAGACCATCGACTACAGCTACACCTTCGATCCAGAGCTCGAGACGGCCTGGACCTGGTCGGAGAAATACGCGACCCAGCCCGAAATCCTGCGTTATCTCGGCTTCGTCGCCGACCGCTACGACCTCAGGGGCGACATCCGCTTCAGGACCAAGGTCACCGAAGCCAAGTGGGACGAGAAGGCCGAGCGCTGGCAGCTGACCACGGACAATGGCCCACCGGTCTCCTGCCGCCACTACATCATGGCCACCGGCTGCCTCTCGGCGCCGAAGCCGCCGGAGATCGACGGCGTCAAGGATTTCAAGGGTGAGGTCTATTTCACCGGACGCTGGCCGCATGGCGGCGTCAATCTCGCGGGAAAACGCGTCGCCGTGATCGGCACCGGCTCCCCCG